>JAKSRP010000006.1 GCA_024403555.1 Lachnospiraceae bacterium
GTGTTCGTCCGGGTATTTCTATGAGTTATGCATTCATCCCACACTTGTAGAAGAAGGGGGTATTCTACTATTATTTAGATAAAATAAAAATTAAATGTTACGAAAATGTTACAAATATTATGAATAAATGTTTACAAATACATATGAGTATGCTAAAATACAAACAGTTAAAAGAAAATAGTAAATTCGTTACAATAATATTTGGAGGAAAGAGTAATATGAATCGTAAATTATCAATCAGAGTAATCGCATATATGTTAGCAATCTTAGTAGCATTCGGAGCTGGTCTTGCATCTGCATCTGAAATCACATCCGCTGCAGTAATCAGCGAAGCGAATGCAGGAGAAAGCAATACTACAGGTACAATTGAAGAAAGTAGCAAAAAAACTACAAGTTCAAAGAAAAGTTCTTCTACAAAGAAGACTGGAAAAAGAGCAAAAGTTGTTGCTTATGCAAAGAAGTTTAAAGGCAATCCATATCGCTATGGAGGATCTTCTTTAACACATGGAACAGACTGTTCTGGTTTCGTAATGTCTGTATACAAACATTTTGGATATAAGCTTCCACATTCCTCTTCTGCAATTGCAAGAAAAGGTAGAAAAGTATCTTATAGCAGCAAAAAACCAGGTGATATTATTTGTTATTATGGACACGTTGCAATTTACATTGGTGGTAATAAAATCATCCATGCAAGCAACAGAAAAACAGGTATCTGCATTCGCTCCAATCCAAAGTATCGTAAAATTCGTTGCGTAAGAAGATTAATTTAATTGAATTAAGTAAGTCGACTAAGGGTCAGTACACGAAGTGTGCTGACCCTTCTTTTTTACAGATTAGTGAAATTGCATGATATAATATAATTATATAAGTATATCATGAAGGAGGAAACAATTAATGAGGAAACTGTTAATACTATTTTTGAACTTTAGTATGATCCTTGGAATAATTAGTAATGCGTATGCAACAGAACTGTTAGTGAATGATTCTCTTGATACGATGAGTGATAATGGTGTTCCAGGATTATTGGATCGAGATGATTTTGAAAATGAAGATGATTATTGGGATTATATTGAGGAACATCCTGAAGCTGATGAAGGACTGTCTAGGAATGATTCTATCATGGATGCTGATGGGGCTACTCCTATAGAATCAAATGCTACTTTCAGATATAAGTTTTCAGGATTGCCTAGCAATTATCCGGTTCAGAAAGTATATGTTGGATCTACTTATATTTATGCTTTGCAAAGATGTGGTAATACCCAATCTAAGAATCCAGATGATACATTGGCTAGATGTGAAATAAATGGGGAAACAGCAACCTGTATTGATTATATGACATTATATAATTTTGGGCATGGTCAAACTTTGGATTGGATGGAACATAATGGAAATGCATATTTTATTGTAGGATGCAAATCCAATACAGAAAATGATTCTAGATGGTCTTTACAGGTAGGACGAGTTCAATATGATGCGGGGGGAAGTGTCAGCTATACAGATATACCACGACTTTCAAATATAAATAGAGCAAATTCAACAGGTACTGCTTATGGAGACACTAAAAGAGTGGACGCTGCTTTAAGCAGTGATAAAAGTAAATTAATTATAAGAATGAAGAATACAGTAAATGAGATTCAATATACAGTTTATAATATGAACACGCTAAATAGTTTGTTTGATTCAAAAGAACGACAGAGTGCTAAATATGTTGAATGTACAAATTCAACAGTAAAGGGAGCATGTCTTGCATTTTTTAGACAGACTACTTCTTCTACAAAAGTGCAGCCGAATAATTCATTTCAGGGAATTGAATTGGCTGATGGTGGATCTATATATATTTCAGGTGGAAATCCTGGAGAACCTCCACGAATAGCAAAAATGACGGGAAGTGGATCGTCATATAATTATACTTATCGAATGACTATTAAGCATGCGTATTTTAATAATAATTCTGAAAAAGGGACAGAAATAGAAGGATTACAATTAAAAGGAGATTATGTGTATTTTTCGGTACACGATACATATGCTGGCTCAAACGCACCAGCTAAGGACTGTATTTATTCAGTGAATAAGAGTGATTTTTCAATGAATAATACCCACTAATACGAGGAGGAACTGTTAATGAGAAAAATATTAAAATTAAGTTGTATTATAATTATTATTTGTGCATGTCTTACTTTGGCAAAATCTGAAGATGTCTCCGCTAAAGTAAAGTATACTGTTAGCAAATCCGGAACACTTACAATATCTGGAAAAGGAGTTGTTAGTACTACTAACTACACAAAAAAACATCCCGAAATAAAAAAAATTGTGATTAAATCAGGAATCACTTCTATTAAAACAGTATATGCTTTTATAGGTTGTACTAATTGTACGGAAGTAACAGTAGCGCCATCTGTGAAGTCAATTTGTCACGGAGCGTTTTCTATTGATAAGCTTCAAAAAATCACAATACCAGGAGACTTTAAGACGATTTATAGTGGAGAAGATGAAGAAAACGGTATGTTTGTTTCAAGACCTGTGTTAGATTGCGCTTTAAATGAGGTTGTATTTAATACGAGTTTGAATGTAAAAGTGTGTACTTATTTTACAACTATGAATTTTATAACTTATTCTAAAGATAAAAAGTATAAGAGTTATAATGGTGTGATTTATACAAAGGATGGAAAAGAACTTGTCAGAGTTCCTCTAAAAAGAAAAGCAATAAATATTCGAGAAGGTTGTACAGATTTTGATTTGTGGGCAATAGAATATGGTTTTAGCTGTGATCCAGCGATAGCAGAAATAACGATTCCTTCTTCGGTAATACGTATCAATGACACAAATAATAAAGGTTATGACAGAGACTATTCGCATATAGATACTTGGTGTGAAAAAGTTATTATTAAATCAAAGCAATTAACAGGCAAAAGTATTAGCGTTCTGTATGAAAAATTTTTTAAAATTTCTATTGATGATATATACCAGCAAATACCGGAATGTATCACTAAGGATAAGAATGGATATTATATTACAAATGATCACGTGCTCTTATGTTACGCAGGTGATGAGTCGGCCATAACAGTTCCTGACGGAGTGCAGGTAATTGGTCTTAACGTGCTTGGCAAAAAGAGAAATTATCAAGTAAAAGAAGTGAGTCTTCCAGATTCAGTTACTGAGATTATGCGATATGCATTT
Source organism: Lachnospiraceae bacterium (assembly GCA_024403555.1). Lineage (GTDB taxonomy): Bacteria > Bacillota > Clostridia > Lachnospirales > Lachnospiraceae > Fimousia. The sequence continues at coordinate 3,178 of JAKSRP010000006.1, forward strand.
TGGGGAAGTGAAGCACTTGAGTCAATAAAATTACCATCATCTTTGGAATCAATTGGTTATGCTGCCTTTGAGGAGGCTTCGATCAAAGAACTTGTATTGCCGAAAAAATTGAAAACAATAGGGAAATATGCATTCAAAAGAAACATGCTAACTGAAATTACTATTCCTAAAAGTGTAAAAACAATAGGTGTGCAGGCTTTTTGTGATAATTATGAATTAAAGAATATTACTATTAATTGTCCGATTACAGACAATATTTCCAAAAATATTTTTTCTGAAAATATGAAGCCGACAATCAAATTTGGATCTGATATTTCGAAAAGCAAATATTTTACCCATATAATAAGCAGAGGTACTTCTAAATCTTCGAAATACAGAAAGGCTAACCTGACATGGTCAAAAATTATTGGAGTGACAGGATATCAAGTACAGATTAGTACATCTAGCAAATTTACTTCTTCAAAGACAGAAAAAGCTACAATTAAATCTGCTGATACTACATCAACAGGTATTGTATTTAAGAAGTCTACGAAAAATCCGAGTTATGCAAGAATTCGACCTTATGTTACAAAATCTGGGAAAACAACCTATGGACAATGGGTTAAGATATCTTTGTAAATAGTCTGAAAATAAGAAAAATACACAATTCACAAAATTTTGGTAAACATATATAAGAATGAAACGAATGTTCTTAACCATTACAAATATGCAAAAGTTATTCAACATATTTATCCACAGAATGTGAGTTGAAAAAGTGGCTTTTTTATGCGAAAAATGGGTTATCCCCCAAGTTATCCACATTATCCACAGAAAAAGCTGTGGATTTGGTGGATAATTAAAATACGAAAAAACAAACGAATGTTTTGTGAGAAATGAATAAAAAACACTTTTTAACAATCTTTTAAATGTTTTGTAACAATATAAAATTCACGAAATTGTCGAACAATAAGGGCGAAATGCGGTATTTGTAGAAAGTTTCTTAATGATTGAAAACAAAGTAGGTTGTGATATAATAGATATATGAAATATCAATTAAAGGAGCGACATATATGCGTTTTATTATTAGTGGGAAAAATATAGAAGTAACCAATGCATTAAGAGAAGCTGTAGAGAGCAAGCTTAGCAAATTACAGAAATTCTTCACAGAAGATACAGAAGTTCATGTAACCTTAAGTGTGGAACGTAACAGACAGAAAATTGAAGTAACCATTCCTATGAAAGGACAGGTAATTCGTGCGGAACAGGATAGCACGGATATGTATGTGTCTGTTGATTTAGTTGTTGATATCATCGAAAGACAGATCAGAAGATACAAAACAAAACTGTTAAATCAGAAATTATCCGGAACAGAATTCAAAAGAGAATTCTTTGAAATCGAAGATGATACACCGGATGAAGTAATCCGCATTACAAAGAACAAGAAATTCGCAATCAAGCCTATGGATGTAGAAGAAGCTTGTGTACAGATGGAATTAGTCGGACATAATTTCTTCGTATTCCGTAACGCAGAAACATTCGAAGTGAATGTTGTGTATAAGAGAAAAGATGGAACCTTTGGTTTAATTGAACCAGAATTCTAGAAAGAATCAATGAATTTCATTGGATTTTTCCGCAGTATAACAGTTTATGACAGGACACCAGTACTGGTGTCCTGTTTTGTTGTCTATAGGAAATACCTTTCAAATTTGTTCATAAATATTTTATAATCCCATGCATTGACGCTCATTTTTTTCAATGATAGAATATACAAGTGAAACTGTACGCAGACCACAAACACATTGACATAAATATATTAGAAACAGGAGAAAGATTATGGGTTTATTTGATAAGATTTTTGGAACTCACAGTGACAAAGAAATCAAAAGAATCTCCAAGGTTGTAGACCGTATTGAAAGCTTAGAATCTAAGATGGAAGCATTATCTGATGATGATTTACGTCAGAATACCATCATTTTCAAGAATCGTTTAGAGAACGGAGAAACCTTAGATGATATCCTGCCGGAAGCATTTGCAACCGTTAGAGAAGCAGCAAAACGTACCTTAAATATGAGACACTATCGTGTACAGTTAATCGGTGGTATCATTCTTCATCAGGGGCGTATTGCAGAAATGAAGACAGGGGAAGGTAAAACATTAGTATCTACTCTGCCTGCATATTTGAATGCATTAACAGGAAAGGGTGTACATATCGTAACGGTCAATGAATACTTAGCAAAACGAGATGCTGAGTGGATGGGCCAGATTCATACATTTTTAGGTCTTTCTGTTGGTGTTATTACCAATGATATGAATACACAGCAGCGTCAGGAGATGTACGACTGCGACATTACTTATGTAACAAACAATGAGCTTGGCTTTGACTACTTAAGAGACAACATGGTAAATGATAAATCTCGTCTTGTTCAGAGAGATTTACATTATGCCATCGTCGATGAAGTGGACTCTGTTCTTATCGATGAAGCGAGAACACCACTTATTATTTCCGGACAGAGTGGAAAGTCTACAGATCTTTATCGTATGTGTGATATGCTTGCCCGTACGATGGAACGTGGATCCTCTGACGGCGAAATCTCTAAGATCGATGCCCTTATGAATGAAGTGGTAGAAGAAGATGGAGATTTCCTTGTAAATGAAAAAGACAAGCATGTACTTTTAACAGCAGACGGTGTTGCTAAGATTGAAAAATTCTTCAATATCGAAAACCTTGCAGATCCAGAACATTTGATGTTACAGCACAACATGATTCTTGCTCTTCGTGCACATAACTTAATGTTCAAGGACAAAGATTACGTTGTAAAAGACAACGAAGTATTAATCGTAGATGAATTTACCGGACGTATTATGCCGGGACGTCGTTATTCTGATGGTCTTCATCAGGCGATCGAAGCAAAGGAACATGTAAAGGTTAACAGAGAGTCCAGAACTCTTGCTACCATTACCTTCCAGAACTTCTTTAATAAATATGAAAAGAAAGCAGGTATGACTGGTACTGCTTTAACAGAAGAAAACGAATTCAGAGAAATCTATGGCATGGACGTTATTGTGATCCCAACGAATATGCCAGTGATTCGTAAAGACCATAACGATTCCATTTACAAAACACGAAAAGAAAAATTAAATGCGGTTTGTAATGAAATCGAATATTCTCACAGCATTGGTCAGCCAGTCTTAGTTGGTACCATTACCATTGAAGCATCTGAAGAATTAAGCTTGATGCTTAAGAGACGCGGTATTGCTCATAACGTATTAAATGCGAAATATCATGAACAGGAAGCGGAAATCGTATCTCATGCAGGGGAAATTGGTTCTGTAACCATTGCGACAAATATGGCTGGTCGAGGAACCGATATTAAGCTTGCTGACGGTGTTCCGGAACTTGGTGGTCTTAAGATTATTGGTACAGAACGTCATGAATCGAGACGTATCGATAATCAGTTAAGAGGTCGTTCCGGTCGTCAGGGTGACCCAGGGGAATCTAAATTTTATTTATCTCTTGAAGATGACTTAATGAGATTATTCGGTTCTGAAAGAATGATTTCTGTATACAATGCGCTGGGTATGCCGGAAGGTGAAGAAATTCAGCACAAAACAATTACCAATACAATCGAAAAAGCACAGAAGAAGATTGAAAATAACAACTTTGGTATTCGTAAAAACTTATTAGAATATGACCAGGTGAACAACGAACAAAGAGAAATCATTTACGCAGAACGTCGCCGTGTATTAGACGGAGAAGATATGAAGGACGTTATCCGTAAGATGATGACAGATACCGTTGCACGTCACGTGGAAGCATTATGCAGCGATGAAATTCCAACAGAAGAATGGGATATCAAAGCATTAGGCAGAGAACTTAAGAGAATCATTCCATTTGAAAAGATTGAACTCACAAAAGAAGATCAGCGAGGCGTGGCAGCATTTACACAGCGTTTACAGGAAGAAGCATTGGCACTCTATGCATTAAAAGAAGAAGAATTAGCAGATCACGATATTCGTGAAATCGAACGTATCTTACTTCTTAATATCATCGACCGTAAATGGATGGATCATATTGATGATATGGATCAGTTACGTCAGGGCATTGGTCTTGCCGCTTATGCACAGAGAGATCCACTTGTAGAATATCGTTTCCAGGGATTTGATATGTTCGAAGCGATGACAAATGCAATTGGAGAAGATGTAACCATGGCATTATTCCATGTTCGTGTAGAAACAAAGGTAGAAAAAGACGAAGAACCTGAAATGACTACCACAAACAAAGAAGAAGCTACCAAGAAGGCTCCTAAGAAGAGAAAGGAAGCTAAGATTGGACGTAATGCTCCTTGCCCATGTGGAAGTGGTAAGAAATATAAAAACTGTTGCGGAAGAGGGAAATAATAGTGGTTGAATTAGATCAGTTTAAGTATAAAATTGGCACATATGAAGAACCACTTTTGGAACTTTCCGGTTCTTTACTGCTTGAACAAAAGCAGGAGAGAATTGATCAGTTAGAAGCAGATATGGAAGCACCTGACTTCTGGGATGACGTAAGTGCATCCCAGAATGTCATGAAAGAATTAAAACAGCTAAAGGATGTAGTGGAATCCTATCAGTCCCTGGCAGGTACCTATGAAGACATTTTAACGATGATCGAGATGGGATACGAGGAAGAAGACGAGGAGCTGATTCCAGAGATTAAAGAAATGCTTGATACTTTTGAAGAAGCATTTGATACCCTTCGAATTGGAACCTTGTTATCTGGAGAATACGACCGTGAAGATGCAATTCTTAGTTTAAATGCAGGTGCCGGTGGAACCGAATCCTGTGACTGGGTAAGCATGCTTTTTCGTATGTATTCAAAATGGGCTGAGAAAAAAGGATATAAAACACAGATTTTAGATTATTTAGATGGAGATGTGGCAGGGATTAAATCTGTTACGATGCAGGTTTCCGGTGAAAATGCTTATGGATTCTTAAAATCTGAAAAAGGCATTCACAGACTTGTACGAATTTCTCCATTTAATGCAGCAGGCAAGCGCCAGACATCCTTTGCATCCTGCGATATTATGCCGGATATTCAATCTGAGATTAATATTGAGATTGCAGATGATGATATCCGAATTGATACTTACCGATCCTCCGGGGCCGGTGGGCAGCATATCAATAAAACGGATTCTGCCATTCGAATTACCCATTTGCCAACAGGTACGGTGGTTCAGTGCCAGAATGAGCGTTCTCAGAAGCAGAACAAAGATAAGGCTATGCAGATGTTAAAGGCAAAGCTTTATATTTTAAAGGAAGAAGAAAGAGCTGCCGAGCTTTCCGGTATTCGTGGGGAAGTCATGGATAATGGATGGGGAAGTCAGATTCGTTCCTATGTCCTTCAGCCATATACCATGGTCAAGGATCACCGAACAAGTGAAGAAAGCGGGAATCCTTCTGCGGTTTTAGATGGTGCTCTTGATAACTTTATGAACGCATATCTTAAGTGGGATAATATGAAGCAAATTGCCACAGAAGAGTAAAAAAGAGAAGAAAATAACTTGTGAATTTATTGAAAACATGATAGTATTTGTTTCTGACGGACACGTGTGTTTGAGAAAAAGACAAATTACCAGATGGAGGTTATCATGTCTGAAAATACGAAATATTATGTAATTAGAAAAAAGGCAGTTCCTGAAGTGTTACTAAAGGTCGTAGAAGTCCAGAAGCTTTTAGATGCAGATCCGGAAAAAACAATTCAGGAAGCAACAAATGAGGTGGGGATTAGCAGAAGTTCCTACTATAAATATAAAGATGATATTTTCCCATTCCATGATAGTAAACATGGAAGAAATATTACCTGTGTCATCGAGATGAGAGATACACCGGGGATTATTTCATCAGTTCTTAATATTTTCGCGAAATATCATACAAATATCCTGACCATCCATCAGGCTATTCCAATCAATGGCGTAGGGGTACTGACTTTGAGTGTGGACATTTTATCCATTACAACCGATGTGTCAGCCATGTTAGATGAAGTGGAACATTTAGAACGTATTATCAGTGTTAAAATTATTGCAAGAGAGTGAGATAAAATATGATTAGTATAGCTATTTTAGGTTACGGTACAGTTGGATCTGGTGTATTCGAAGTATTCCGTACAAACAGCAAAAGTATCGCTAAAAAAGTAGGCGAAGAAGTAAAAGTAAAATATGTATTAGATATTAAAGAATTTCCTGCAGATGATCCTGTCAATGAAGTTCTTACAAGAGATTTTGATGTTATTTTAAATGACCCGGAAGTAAGCATTGTTGTAGAAGTATTAGGTGGTGTGGAACCTTCTAATACATGGGCAACAAAGTGTCTTGAAAAAGGCAAGAGCGTATGTACTTCCAACAAAGAATTAGTTGCGAAGCATGGTGCAAAATTAATTGCCCTTGCAAAAGAAAAGAATGTAAACTTCTTCTTTGAAGCAAGTGTTGGTGGTGGTATTCCAATTATCCGCCCATTAAATCACAGTGTAACTGCTGATGAAATCCTTGAAATTTCCGGTATCTTAAACGGAACAACAAACTATATGTTAACTAAGATGACAGATGAAGGTGTGGATTATGACACAATCTTAAAAGATGCTCAGGCAAAAGGTTATGCAGAACTTCATCCGGAAGCAGACGTAGAAGGTCACGATGCATGTCGTAAGATTGCAATCTTAACCTCTCTCGCATATGGGAAACAGGTGGATTTTGAAGATATCTACACAGAAGGTATCACAAATATTTCCGATGATGATATCAAGTATGCAAAAGCTATGAACAAGAAGATTAAGCTTCTTGGAACAAGCTGTGAAGTAGATGGTAAAGTATACGCTATGGTGGCTCCATTTATGATCGGTGATTACCATCCTTTATATAATGTAAATGATGTATTCAACGCAGTATTCGTAAAAGGGAATATGGTAGATGACCTTATGTTCTACGGAAAAGGTGCTGGTAAACTTCCTACAGCTGCTGCTGTATCTGCAGACGTAGTAGAGGCTGCAAGAAACCTTGGACGCAATATTCCAATCATCTGGGAACAGGAAAAACTTGAACTTGCTCCAGCAGGTGACTTTGAACACAATTTCTTTGTTCGCGTTGAAGAAGTGGAAGAATACCAGATTAATATGATTGAAGATTTATTTGGTGGAGTACTTCCAATTGAGTTAGAAGAAGATGAGATGGAAGGGGAATATGCATTCATGACTCCAATTATGAAGGAAGCAGATTTCCAGGATAAAATCAAAGAATTAGATCATGTAGTAAGTGTAATCCGTGTAAAATAGACGGGTTTTTAGGAGAAGATAAAGATGTTAATTGTTAAGAAGTTTGGCGGAACAAGCGTAGGCAATAAAGAGAGAATCTTTAATGTAGCAAGAAGATGTATTGAAGATTATAAGAAAGGTCATGACATTGTTGTTGTTTTATCTGCAATGGGCAAGATGACAGATGAACTCATTGCCGAAGCACGTGCAATTAATCCAAATCCATCCAAAAGAGAGATGGATATGCTTTATACCATCGGGGAACAGAAATCTGTAGCGCTGATGGCAATGGCAATGGATGCACTTGGCGCACCTGCCGTTTCTTTAAATGCTTTTCAGGTAGCAATGCATTCTACAAACAAATATGGCAATGCCAGATTAAAACGCATTGATACAGAGCGAATCAATCATGAATTAGATCAGAGAAAAATCGTTCTTGTAACAGGTTTTCAGGGTATTGATCAGTATAACAACTATACTACTTTAGGACGTGGTGGTTCTGATACGACAGCCGTTGCACTTGCAGCAGCTCTTCGTGCAGATGCATGTGAAATTTATACAGACGTAGAAGGTGTATATACTGCAGATCCACGTAAAGTACCAGATGCCAGAAAGCTTGAAGAAATCACTTATAACGAGATGCTTGAGCTTGCAACGTTAGGTGCAGGGGTACTCCATAATCGATGTGTAGAACTTGCTAAGAAAAATGGAGTTCAGATCGTCGTTCGTTCTTCCTTAAACGAAGCACCGGGCACAGTGGTAAAATCCTTTACTGCGACAAGAGACCAGGTAGTATGTGGTGTTGCAGGGGACAAGGATGCTGCTCGTATTGCGGTTATGGGTGTGAAGAATGAACCAGGTACAGCATTTAAACTGTTTAATATTCTTGCAAGACATAACATCAATGTGGATATTATTTTGCAGTCCATCGGTCATGATGGTAAAAAAGACATTTCCTTTACAGTAAGAGAAGATTTAGTAGAGGAAGCAGTAGAATGTATCCGCAAAAACTTTAACAGTAAAAAATATGATTCTATTGATGTAGAGAAGAAGATTGCCATGGTTTCCGTGGTAGGAGCTGGTATGCTTGACCATCCAGGCGTAGCTAGAAAGATGTTTGCGGCATTAGCTCAGGCAAATATCAATATTCGTATGATTTCTACTTCCGAAATTCGAGTAACTGTACTTGTTGCAGAAGATGAAATGGTAGAAGCAATGAATGCAGCTCACAAAGCATTTGCTTTAGAACAATAAAAGGATCATAAGGGTATAAGAAAATAGGAATATAAATGAAAAGAATATTATGTATTCTATGCACACTCGGTATTCTTTTTACTATGACTCCTGCAGATATTTATGCAGCGCAGCAGGAGGATCAGGTGATGGGAAACAGTATGTCGAAGGTTAAGGATGAAATCACAGAGGCAGAAGAATTGATTCAAGATGCCAATGACATCCTTTCCGGGAAAAAGAAGAGTGGAATCATTCCTGAGGAACCGGATGAAAGTGTAGGAATTGGTGTAGACATTTCTAAGTGGAACTGGGCACCATATTCCGGCAAAGATATTGATTTTGAGGAACTCTCCGGAGCGGTTGATTTTGTAATTATCCGTTGTGGGTATGGACTTGATGATCCATCTCAGGATGATGCCTATTTTAAAAGAAGCGTAAAAGCCTGTGAGGAGAATGCGATTCCTTACGGTGTTTATCTTTATTCCCATGCGACAACGAAGGATATGGCAAAAAGTGAAGCAAAACATACGCTTCGCATGATAGATGAGGCAGACGCAAAACCGGATTTGCCGGTGTTTTTAGATGTGGAATCCTCGAAACAACGAAAGATGTCAGCTGCTGCCCTTACCGATATTGCCAAAACCTACTGTTCCCTTATCGAAGCAGAAGGATATCATGCTGGAATCTATTCAAGTATCAGTCTCTGGAATGATAAATTTGATGATCCATATTTTGATCAGATTACGAAATGGGTTGCCCGTTATCATTCGTTTTGTGGATATAAGAAGGATTATGGGATGTGGCAATGCAGTTCTGCTGCAAAAGTAAGCGGTATTGCTGGTCATGTGGATTACAATTACATGGTAGATGATTTGTTTATGCTAGAAGATTTATCCGTCTCTGTGGAAAAATCTTCCGTAAAAGCGACAGAAAACAAAAAACAGCCGGTTAAGAGTGAAAAAAGTAAAAATAATTCAAAGAAAGTATCCTCACAAAAATCAATAAAAGGATATCAACGTGTAATTAGATTTTTTAAAAGATTATTAAAATAAGCCTCACTGAAATGTGTTTTCAGCGAGGCTTTTTTGCGCTCATTATAAGTTTTCGGAAAGAAATGATTCTTACACAATCTAGAATGTTAATTTCTTTTCGATTGTGACAGCGACAGCACCGTCTCCGATATGACAGGCAACACTTAAGCTTAATGGCTTAATGCGGATTTCGTCTTCGGTAAGTGGAAAATGCTTTGTTAATTCGGTGCGGAATTTTAAAGCGGCTTCTAAATTGTCAGAGTAGCAAACACCGATATGTACATTGTCAATGCCGCCGAAGCGTTCATTTGCATCTTTTACTGCCTGTTCAAGCATGATATTGATTCCTTTTTTCTTTGTACGTGCTTTTGCAAAAGAATCAAGTTTTTCACCCTGAATCTGTAATACCGGTTTGATTTTTAATAATGTTGCAAGTGCGGCTGCGGCTGGTGTGATACGGCCACCCTTCTTTAAGTATTTTAAGGTTTCCATTACGATATAGATACTGGAATCAAACTTTGTTTCCATAAGGCGGTCGTGAATCTGCTGTCCGGTATAGCCTTTTTCTGCCATAGCCTGTGCATCTACAGAAGCCTGATACATAGTATTTGCAATACGCTGATTATCAACGACAAATACGCGTCCTTCATATTCATCATCGCTTGCTAACATCATTGCTGTCTGGCAGCTTCCGGATAAACCAGAAGACATTGGGATATGGATGATCTGTTCATAGCCTTCCGCAAATAATTTGTCCCACGTTTCGGTAACTTCTGCAGGAGATGGCTGGGAAGTAGATACATCCGCATCTTCCTTTAAGAATTTGTAAAATTCTTCCTGAGATAATGTGATATCTTCTAAATAAGTATTTCCATTAATATAAAATGGCATTGGAATGACAGTGAGGCCAAGTTCTTTGGCTTCCATCTGTGTAATGCCGCTGTTAGAGTCTGTTACAACTGCAATTCTCATTGGTATAACCTCCATTTCGATCATATTAGTTATTAATCATATTTATCATATATTTCTATTAAACCTCACAAAATTATGAGTATTATAACATTTGTTCAAATAAAAGTAAATGTGTCGGAAGCATTTCACAAAATTATAGCTTTTCAATAATACATTTTTTGGATATAATAGTAGCAGTGATTTTAGGAGGATGAAATTGAATGTATACAGATAATATTTTAGATTTAATTGGCAATACACCATTACTTAGCTTAAAACCAGCGACAGGCTGTGAAATTTATGCTAAGGCAGAATTTTTAAATCCAGGCGGAAGTATCAAAGACCGTGTGGCTAAGAACATGTTAGTACAGGCGGAAAAGAAAGGCCTTTTAAAACCAGGAATGACAATCATCGAACCAACATCTGGTAATACAGGAATCGGTCTTGCATTCTGTGGCGTTCGTATGGGATACAAAGTAAAAATCGTTATGCCGGAAAACATGAGCGAAGAACGTAAAAAGTTAATCAATGGCTTAGGTGCTGAATTAGTATTAACACCTGCAGAATTAAGCATTGATGGTTCTGTTCAGGAAGCTCTTCGTATTGCAGCAAGCTCTGATGAATATTTTGTTCCACAGCAGTTTGAAAATATGGACAATACATGGGCACATTACGAAGGAACAGCAAAAGAATTAGTAGAACAGATTGGCAAACCAATCGACATTTTCGTATCCGGTGTTGGAAGTGGCGGAACATTAGCTGGTATCAGCAAATACTTATTAGAAATCAATCCAGATACTAAGATCGTGGCAGCAGAACCAGCAGGAGTATCTGCATTACTTGGACAGCAGCCAGGTCTTCATCAGATTCAGGGAATCGGCGACGGCTTCATCCCTGCAATTTTAGATACATCCGTTGTAGATGAAGTTGTAGAAGTAAGCGACGAAGATGCAATTGAAACAGCAAGAGAATTAGCTCGAGTAAATGGTATCTTATGCGGTATTTCTTCTGGATGTAACGTATGGGCAGCTAAAAAATTAGCTGAAAAATATGGCAAGGACAAGGTAATCGCAACCGTATTACCAGACCGTGCAGAAAGATATTTCTCCGTTGATTTATTATAAGATTTTAGATATCCCAAAAGAAAAACAGCATGAAGAGGCATATAAACTGCTGCTTCATGGTCTGCATAAGGAATATGACATGAAGGAGCTTCCCGTGATCGCAAAAGGCGAACATGGGAAGCCTTATTTTCCTGACGAGGAAATATATTTTAATGTCAGTCATACTGATGGAGCAGTGGCATGTATGATTAGTGAATATCCGTGCGGCATTGACATTCAGTCTATTGCAAAAAGCATTCGTGCAGCAAAAAAGGTTTGTTCTGTAAAAGAACAGGAGCAATTAGCATGTGCAAAAGAGCCAGAGCGTCTTTTTACCCGCTACTGGGCCTTGAAAGAAGCATTTGTCAAATGCACCGGCACAGGAATTACCGATGAACTTCTAAAGGTGGATTTTTCAGAATGCATAGAAAATGACTTTATGCATGATAATATGCATTTTGCAGTGGAGGAAGAAGAACAATTTATCCTTGCTACGTGTAATTGTGTGAAAACTTCGAAAAAGGTTTAAAATTAACCGAAAAAATATGCGTAAAAATTGTATAATAATTCGTGACAGAATAAGGGTTTTGGTGTAAAATTAAACTTGTTAAAAATCACGAGGATGTGGCACATTTTCATGAGGAAAGTGTGCCTTTCTTTATATCTATTGTTTCATAAAAACCCTTGGTCCCTTATGAAAGAAAAGATGAGAAACGTTCCTTAAGAGAACGACATTTTAGGAAGGAGAAGATAAAAAATGAGAAACAAAAAACTTAGTCGTAAGCTGATTCCACTTATGATTGTTTTCGTGTTAATCATGGGACTTATGACAGGTTGTGGTTCAAAGAATAATATTGAAGCATCTCCTGTATATGGCGTAGATGATTTAGCGAATAAGACAATTGGTGTACAGCTTGGAACAACAGGCGATATTTATGCATCCGATATTGAAGGTGCAGATGTTCAGAAGTTCAACAAAGGTGCAGATGCAGTTCAGGCATTAAAACAGGGCAAAGTAGATGCTGTAATCATCGATGAACAGCCTGCAAAAGCATTTGTAAGCCGTAATGAAGGCAAATTAGCAATTTTAGACGAAGCATTTGTAACAGAAGAATATGCAATCTGTTTCGCAAAGGAAAATATTGCACTTCAGGATCAGGTAAATAAAGCTTTAGCTGAATTAAAAGAAGAAGGTACTTTAGACCAGATTATTGGTAACTACATTGGGGATGACACAAAAGGCAAACAGCCATACGAATCTCCAGAAGATATCAAATATGATGGAAAATTAATCATGGCTACAAATGCAGAATTTGAGCCATATGAATTCTTACATGAAGGTGAAATTGTTGGTATCGATGCAGAGATGGCAAGAGCCATTGCTGATAAATTAGGCAAGGAACTTGAAATCCAGAATATTCAGTTCGATTCCATCATCACAGCAGTACAGTCTGGTAAAGCAGATATGGGTATTGCTGGTATGACCGTAACAGAAGACCGATTAAAGAACATCAATTTCTCTGATCCATATACAACTGCAAAACAGGTAATCGTTGTAAGACCTGGTGAAGTTGGCGCATCTCCAGTAAAAACTGCAGATGATTTAAATGGAAAGAAAATCGGTGTACAGCTTGGAACAACAGGCGATATCTATGCTTCTGACATTGAAGATGCAAAAGTTGAAAAATACAACAAAGGTGCAGACGCAGTTCAGGCATTAAAACAGGGTAAAGTAGATGCAGTAATCATCGATGGACAGCCAGCAAAAGCATTTGTTGACCGTAACCGTGACTTATCCATCTTAGATGATCCATTTGTAACAGAAGAATATGCAATCTGTATTGCAAAAGGTAATTTAGATCTTCTTGATGATGTTAATAAGGCATTAGCAGAATTAAAAGAAGAAGGCGTATTAGACCAGATTGTTGGAAACTACATTGGTGATGATACAAAAGGTAAACAGCCATACGAATCTCCGGAAGATATCAAATACGATGGAAAATTAATTATGGCAACCAATGCAGAATTTGAACCTTACGAATACTTAAGCAAGGGCGAAATCGTTGGTATCGATGCAGAAATGGCAAAAGCGATTGCTGATAAATTAGGAAAAGAACTTGAAATTCAGAATATTCAGTTTGATTCCATCATCACAGCAGTACAGTCTGGTAAAGCTGACATGGGTGTTGCCGGCATGACAGTAACAGAAGACAGATTAAAGAATATTAACTTTACAGACCCATATACAACAGCTAGCCAGGTTATCATCGTAAGAAATGGTAAATCTGCAACAGCATTTGATTTAAAAGAAAGTATCTACAATAACTTCCAGAAAGACAGCCGTTGGAAATACATCACAAATGGTCTTTTCGTAACAATTCAGATTACATCATGCGCAGTAATATTAGGTATTGTGCTTGGTTTCTTAATTGCCATTGCAAGATCTTCTTGTGATATGACAGGTAAGGCGAAATTACTTAACTGGATCTTAAAAGCATACCTGACTCTTATTCGTGGTACACCAGCCATGATCCAATTACTGATTATCTACTATGTAATCTTTGCTTCCAGCAATATCAATAAGATATTAGTTGCTGTTTTAGCATTTGGATTAAACTCTTCCGCATATATTGCAGAAATCGTTCGTGCAGGTATTATGTCTATCGATTCTGGTCAGTTTGAAGCAGGTCGAAGCTTAGGATTTACTTATGCACAGACAATGAGACATTTTATCATGCCACAGGCATTTAAGAATGTTCTCCCAGCACTTGGCAACGAATTTATCGTATTATTAAAGGAAACTTCAATTGCTGGTTATATCGGTATCATGGACTTAACCCGTGGTGGTGATACAATCCGAAGCTTAACTTATGAAGCATTCTTCCCATTAATGACCGTAGCTTTGATTTACTTAGTAATGGTAATGGGCTTAACAGCATTAGTTGGCAAGATGGAAAGGAGCTTAAAGAACGATGAAAGATAATGTTATGATTCACGTTGAGGATTTAAAGAAATCCTTTGGCGACGTACATGTATTAAAAGGAATTACAACTGATATTTGTAAAGGTGAAGTATTAGTTATCTTAGGTCCATCTGGTTGTGGTAAATCCACATTTCTTCGTTGCTTAAATCTCTTAGAAGATCCAACAGGCGGACACATCTACTTAGATGGAACAGACTTAATTGATCCTAAGACTAATATCAATAAAGAAAGACAGAAGATGATGATGGTGTTCCAGCACTTTAATCTCTTCCCGCATTTGACTATTTTACAGAACCTTACCGTTGCACCTACAAAATTAAAAGGTGTTCCACAGGCTCAGGCTGATGATGAAGCGATGGCTCTTCTTAGACGAGTTGGTCTTGAAGAAAAAGCTTCTGCTTATCCAAACCAGTTATCTGGTGGTCAGAAACAGCGAGTTGCAATCTGTCGTGCACTTGCTATGAAGCCAGAAGTTATCCTCTTTGACGAACCTACATCCGCGCTTGACCCTGAAATGGTTGGGGAAGTATTAGATGTTATGAAGCAGCTTGCGAATGAAGGTATGACCATGATTTGTGTTACACACGAAATGGGATTTGCCCGTGAAGTTGCAAATCGTATTATCTTCTTTGATGAAGGTGTAATCGCAGAAGACGGAACACCAGAACAGGTATTTGATCATCCAAAGAATGAACGATTAAAAGCATTCTTATCCAAGATTTTATAAAATTGATCAACTGATTTATATGAATAATAAAGGTATTGCTAGTTTTTTAGGAACTGGCAATACCTTTTTTTATTTATTTTTGGAGACATAAAAACAAAGAAAGAAAACATCTATAAATTGCGCTGATTTAATAGATGAAAACTTATGAATTTTTTTATATGCATGTGAAAAATTATACATACTCTGTTGATGGAAAATCAGAACATGGAAAAAATGGTTTAAAACCGTGGTTTTTGTGGGTGGATTTATGGAATTGGGTTTAAAAACTTTGTGAAAAATTATACTTATTAAATAGAAATTATAAATAAAAAGAATGGAAAAGTTGCATGTTTTCTATAGTTGTCAAAAATATATAGATTATGTATAATGAATTTAGTCGGAATGATCCATAATTTTCATACTATAAATACTCAAGGCTGATGTTTACCAGGACCGCTGCCACGGTCCTAGGTACCATAGCCACATTCCAACGAATAAATTAGTAGCTTATCTTTTGAAAAGTTAACATATCATAATTCCTACAGAAGAAAGTCGCCTTATGGCGACTTTTTTCGTTTCTGAAAGGATATCTGCCTAGAATAATAATTCGAATGCCTATGTTTTCGAGAATACATATGGTACAATAAAATGGACTATATAAACGTATGAGAAGGTATATGATCAGTAAAAATCTCAAAGGAGAAATATGAGTAGTTTTATCGAATTAAAGGATGTACGTAAAATCTATAAAAGTGGAGATGTCATCACAAAAGCGGTAGATGGCATTGATTTTAACATAGAAGAAGGCGAGTTTGTTGTAATCGTAGGTGCTAGTGGAGCAGGAAAAACAACAGTATTAAATATTCTTGGAGGTATGGATCAGGCAACGAGCGGACAGATTGTCGTTGGTGGAAAGAATATCAGTCTCTATTCAGAAAGACAGCTGACAAGCTATCGCAGAGAAGATATTGGATTTGTATTTCAGTTTTATAACCTGATTCCGAATCTGACCGCACTTGAGAATGTAGAAATGGCAGCTCAGATTTGCAAAGATCCAATGGATGCGAAGACGGCTTTAGTGGAAGTAGGACTTGGCGAACGTCTTGGAAACTTTCCGGCACAGTTATCCGGAGGGGAACAACAGCGTGTATCCATCGCGAGAGCCTTGGCAAAAAATCCGAAATTACTTCTTTGTGATGAACCAACAGGTGCGCTTGACTATATTACAGGCAAGGCAATTTTAAAGTTACTTTATGATACCTGCAAGGAACGTAAGAAGACCGTGATTGTCATTACGCATAATTTAGCAATTACACCAATGGCAGACCGTGTCATTGAAATCAAAAGCGGGAAGGTGTTGAGCGAAAGAATCAACGAACATCCTCAGCCGGTAGAAAGTATTGAGTGGTAAAAAATGAAAAAACGTGTATTAACGATAGAATGGATGAGAGAAATCAGACTTTCTCTTCCAAGATTTTTCTCCATCCTCTTTCTTGTAATGCTCGGGGTGGCTTTTTTCTCTGGTATTCGTGCAACTGAGCCAGACATGAGACTTACTGCGGATGCTCAATACGATGCAGAGCATTTTATGGATATCCGTGTAATTTCTACCCTTGGCCTTACTGATGAAGATGTGGAGGCAATTCAAAAAATAGAAGGTGTCGAGGATGTCGAAGGTGCTTATACTTATGACGTGCTCATGGACATGGGAAATAGTGAGACAACGATGAAGGTGTATTCACTTACTGATCGCATCTCTAATATGAAACTGATGGAAGGGCGCATGCCGAAGGAAAAAGACGAATGTCTTTTGGATATCAGATTTGCCCAAAACTATGATGTAAAGATTGGAGATACCCTTTCCATTAAATCCGGTAATTCCGATAAGCTGTCGGATACATTTGCGGTAGATACTTACAAGGTAACCGGATTTGCAAGCTACAGCCAGTATTTGACCAGAGACCGTGGAACGACATCTATTGCAAATGGGAAATTATCGGGCTTTTTAGCAGTACCACCGGAAAGTTTTGATCTTGATGTATTCACAGATCTTTATGTAACCGTAAAAGGTGCAAAAAGCCTTACGGTTTATACAGATGCGTATGATGACTGTGTGGAAGCGGTAACGAAAAGATTAGAAGATATCGAAGAAGAACGCACATCCATCCGTTATGAAAAAATCAAAACGGAAGCAGAAGAAAAAATTGCAGATGCGCAGAAGAAATATAAAAAAGAAAAGAAGAAAACCTTAAAGAAGCTTCAGGAGGCTCAGGATGAGCTTGATGATGCCAAAAAGAAGATGGAAGACGGAAGAAAGGAACTCGAAGAGTCGGAAAAAACTCTGACAGCTGCGGAGAAGAAACTTGCGTCTGGCCGTGAACAATATGAAAAAGGTCTGAAAAAGTATGAAGCAGGTAAGAAGAGCTACGAAGCAGGACTTGCTGAATATAAGAATAATGAGACTTCATTGCATGATATGCATCAGAGATTAGAAGAGCAGGCTGCACAGTTTGGTGTGGGACTTAGCCAGCTGACACCCGAATATGGGGAACTTTATGAAGGCTATCAGCAATATCTTGGAGCAAAAAGCCAGTTAGAGCAGGGAAAAGAAGAAATCGATGCAGCTGGCGCCAAGATTAAGAAATCAAAGCAGGAATTAGACAGTGCAAAAGCAGAGCTTGAAGCATCAGAAAAACAAATCAAGGATGGCTGGCAGGCATACTATGATGGATTTAAAGAATTAGATGATGCAGATGAAAAATATCAGGATGGCGTAAAAGAGTACGAAAAAGGAAAGAAAAAGGCCGACAAAGAGTTTAAAAAGGCAGAAAAGAAAATTGCCAAGGCGAAAAAGGATCTTCGTAAACTTGAAAAAGGAAAGTGGTATGTATTAGATCGCAACAAAATCCAGTCCTACGTAGAATATGGACAGGATTCCGACAGAATCGGTGCGGTTGGTACAGTATTTCCAATGATTTTCTTCTTAGTTGCAGCCCTTGTGTCACTTACCACGATGACACGAATGGTAGATACTCAGAGAACCCAGATGGGAACGATGAAGGCTTTAGGATATACCAAACAGCAAATCATCGGAAAGTATTTGATCTATGCAGGTCTCGCAACGGCTGTCGGCAGTGTGATTGGGTTCCTCGTTGGAGAAAAAGTACTCCCGCTTGTCATTATCAATGCTTATGGAATGATGTATATTGGCATTCATGAAATTGTAGCACCATATCATTTTGGATTAGCAGTAATTGCAGCAGGATTATCCTTTGTTATTACTCTTGGGGCAACCTTCCTTTCCTCCTATCGTGCCTTGATGGAAACTCCGGCATCTCTTATGAGACCGGAAGCACCGAAAGAAGGAAAGCGTGTATTATTAGAACGCATTCCATTTTTATGGAAGCACATCAGTTTTTCCTGGAAATCTTCCATCCGAAATCTGTTCCGTTACAAAAAACGTTTTCTTATGACTATTTTTGGTATTGGCGGCAGCATGGCACTCCTGCTCGTTGGATATGGTTTGATGGATTCTATTTCTGCAGTAACTGATAACCAGTTTCAAACAATCAAAATATATGATGCAGTGGTTGCCTTTGATGAAGATGACGAAGCGCTCAGTGATAATATGAAAGCGGTTTCTGATTCTGACAACATCAAAATGAGCACGAAAGTCCGCGAAAATTCCATTGATATTGAAAATGCAAATGGAAGCAGAAGCGGTTACCTGATTGTGCCGGAACATCCGGAAGAAATCGAAGATTATATTGTTTTTCGTAACAGAGAGACAAAAGAGGTAGCAGAATTAAAGGATCAGGAAGTGGTAATTACCGAAAAAATCTGTAAGATGCTAGATATTCACGAAGGTGATACCATTATGCTCAAAGAAGGAGAGACAAAGAAGGTTGAAGTGAAAGTAGGAGCCATTTCTGAAAACTATATCAACCATTATATTTATATGTCTCCTGCACTTTATGAAACACTTTATAAAAAGGCTCCGATTTATAATGAGCTTCTGGCAAGATTTTCAAAGGATACAGTAAAGAGTGAGGATGCATTTGCAACGAAAGCACTTGGTATGGATGGTGTAGATTCGGTATCCTTTACAAGGACCTCGGAGGATGAAATGGCAGATATGTTAGGCAATCTTGATCTGGTTATATATATCCTGATCTTTGCAGCGGGTCTGCTATCCTTTGTAGTTTTATATAATCTGAATAATATTAATATTGAAGAACGAAGAAGAGAGCTTGCAACGATCAAGGTACTAGGCTTTTATCAAAATGAGCTTGCAATGTATATTTATCGTGAAAATGTCATTCTCACATTGTTTGGTGAGGTGGCGGGCATTTTCCTTGGCATAGCGCTTCATCGATATGTTATTTTAACCTGTGAAATTGATACACTTATGTTTGGTAGAATGATTCATCCAAAGAGTTACATCATTTCTGCGGTTTTAACGTTCCTCTTTTCGGTGATTGTCAATGTGGTTATGTACTTTAAGCTGCACGGCATTGATATGGTGGAATCCCTAAAGAGTGTAGAATAGAAAGGTCTGTTTATGGTATAATTGTATGGAACATTTATTTCGATTAAAAGATAGAAATACAGATATTAAGACGGAAATCGTGGCAGGACTCACGACATACCTGTCTATGATTTATGTCTTTAGTATCATTGCTGCAATGATGAAGGACGCAGGTGTTCCGGAGAATGCTGCATATACCTCGATTCTTCTTGCGGCTGGAATCGGAAGCATCATCATGGGTGTTCTTGCCAACTATCCGGTTGGATTAGCACCTAGTCTTGGCGTTACCGTATTATTCTCCTCTACCCTTTGTGGACGTATGGGATATAGCTGGCAGGCGGGCCTTTGCGCAGTGTTTGTGGAAGGGGTTATCTTTCTTCTCATTGCTTATACGGGTGTCAGAAAATCTATTATGGAAGTAATTCCACCACATTTAAAGACGGCAATCAGTTGTGGAATTGGATTTTTGCTTACTTTTATCGGTTTAAAAAACTGCGGTATCATCGTTTCAAATGAGCAAAACCTTGTAGGACTGGGCCATATTCTTACTCCAGGGATATTAGTATCGTTTTTGGGTATTGTTATTCTTCTGGGCCTTGTCCTTTTGAAAAAGCCATTCGGTATGGTAATTGGTATGGCTGTAACAGCTGTAATAGGGATTATTGTCGGGATCTTCTTTCCTGATGCGAATCTTCCGTCCATCAATACGAATGCTGCCATGCTTCAGGCTTCCGGCTCAAGCTTTGGAGCGATGGTGATGGGATTTAAAGAACTTTTTTCTTCGGTGAATGTACTGCTTGTATTGTTTTCTGTATTATTCGTTGACTTTTTTGACACGACTGGTACGTTGCTTGCTGTTATTTATCGAACGAAGCTTCCAACCATTAACGGAGAACCGGAAAAATTAAATCGTGCTTTAACAGCGGATGCGCTTGGTTCTATTGTAGGAGCAGTTCTTGGTGCACCATCAGTAAGTTCTTATGTGGAATCGGAAAGTGGGATTGAAAGTGGTGGAAGAACAGGTCTTACTGCAGTGACAACAGGAGTCTTATTTATCGCATCTATTTTCCTGTTTCCGGTGTTTAATTTGATTACTTCCTGTGTTGCATCTCCAGTGCTGATCATTGTCGGATCCATGATGATGATTAACTTTGGAAATATCAACTGGAAGGATTACAGTGAAGCAGTTTCTGCTTTCGCAACCGTAATTATGATGATCCTAACGTATTCCATCGCTGATGGAATTGCATTTGGATTTATTGTATACGGGCTGACTGCCATTTTTACAAAACGATACAAAGAAGTAGCTCCCCTTATGTGGGTAATGATGGGCTTCTTCGGGTTGTATTTCCTCATGATCTAGGAGGAATGTCATGGCAGTATTAAAAAGAATTTATGATGAACAATCCTGGGAAGAGCGGCTTTCAAAAAATAAAATTTATGATTTGAAGGAACTTTGTGACCGCCTTTCTCTCCATGAAGAATGGGTATTGTCGAATCTTGATTATCCGGCTTTCTTTTATGAGTATTTTTCGGATCATTACGAAACTGTATTGATGTTGTTATCAAAAGATGAATTAGAACTTCTCATTCGAATCTGGAATCCGAAAGAAATATTAGAACTTAGCGAGATCAATCAAAGACATCTCGTTAGCTTAGAAGGACTTGGGCTGATTCGATTTTCTTATCAAAACAAAGAAGTCTATGTCAATCGAGACGCAAAAACAAATCTTTGTTTTTATTTAAGAAGCAGAAGCTCAAAAAGAAAGATGGAAGAATACCAGCAATTAGAATATGCAATCAAAGGTGTTTTGTATCAATGTGGGATTATTTCGGTACAAAGTCTTTATGACATGTTAAAAGATGGCCCGTTAAGCATTACAAGACAGTTTGTTCAGGAATTTGCCATTGCCAGAATGAACCTTTGGAGCTTTGCCGGTGTTTTGAGAAATCGACTTGGTGAATATTATTTAGAATGCTTTGAGGTTCACAACCGAGAGCAGGTTTTTAAAGGATGGTTGAAGCAGGATGATGATTTTGCGCCTCTTTCATTTGAGAATGCCCAATCGCTTGGAAAAGCAGGTGGAATCGGTATGTGGAAGGGTGTTCCGGAACTGATTTCTCTGTTAATGCGAACCATCATTAAAGACAGTATGGCGACGACCATATTTATTAAGACGATTATCCTGTATTTGCAGAATGGAGATTCTGTAGAACAGGTTATGAATAAAGTAGAATCTAAGATTAAGGATTTTACAGAACAAGAGAGAGAACAATTTGAAAAGCTTTTATGTCTTATGTATGATTCTATTCCTCTTTATGAGAAGAAAGGACATACAAGGGGAGAGAGTAAGCTAGTTCACGGGGGCTTTACTCTGATTCCTGGTGGAAAAGAATGAGAAACACAATCTTAAAGGAGAAGACTTATGAGCGCGAGAATATTAGTTGTCGATGACGAAAAAGAAATTGCTGATTTCGTCGAATTGTATCTAAAGAATGAAAATTACGAAGTATTTAAATTTTATAATGGAAGAGATGTTTTAAAGTGTCTGGAGAATCAGACTATCGATCTGGCACTTTTAGATGTTATGCTTCCGGATATTGATGGATTTACATTACTCAATGAAATTCGAAAAAAACATAACTTTCCAATTGTTATGCTCACAGCGAAAACCGGATCCATGGATAAGATCAATGGATTAACGTTAGGAGCAGATGATTATATTGAAAAACCATTTGAGCCATTAGAACTGATGGCGAGAGTGAAGGCTCAGATTAGACGTTATACTCGATATAACGATAATAAATCAGAAGAAGAAAAAGATATTTTAGAGATTGCAGGCCTTGTCTTAAGTAAGAATACACATCAGTGTACTTACGGAGATGAAGAGATTACGTTAACTCCGTTAGAATTTAATATTCTGTGGATATTAATCAGTCAGAAAGGAAAGGTAATCAGCTCCGAAAGTCTTTTTGAACAGGTCTGGAAAGAAAAGTATTTTAAAAATAATAATAATACGGTTATGGTTCATATCAGACATCTTCGCGAAAAACTCGGAAAAGCGATGGGTCACAGAGAATTGATCAAGACTGTATGGGGAGTGGGATATAAGATTGAAGAGCAGTAAGAAACAAAAGACCTCGAAAAAATATCGTTCCCTCAAATTTAAGATCATGCTTCGCACCGTGGCTTTTACAGCAATCATCGGTGTGATTGTATATCTGATCTATTCGCTTCTCATCGATGGTGTATTGCAAAAACCATTTGCAGATCTGATGGTAGCATTTTTTCAGAAGCTGAATATGGATGAAGCGACTGCCATTTTGGTTTACCGAACCATCTTTTGGAAGAATAAATCCATGATCTTAACGATTTTCTTTGTTATTCTTTATCTGGTCAGCTTTTATCTGGGACTTTCAGAATTTACGGATTACCTCAATGAAGTAGGGGAAGGCGTGGATCAGATTTTAGAAGATGCACCAGATCGAATTGAATTGTCAAATGAACTTCTGCCGATTGAGAATCGACTAAATGAAATTAAGAATGAGCTGATGGTTAAGCAATATGCTGCCATTCAAAGTGAACAAAAGAAGAATGATCTTGTGGTTTATCTGGCTCACGATTTGAAAACACCGCTGACTTCGATCATTGCCTATTTGAGTTTGTTAAATGAGGCACCGGATATGCCGTTAGAGCAAAGAAGTCGTTACACAGACATTTCCTTAGAAAAGGCAAAACGACTAGGTGAGCTGATCAACGAGTTTTTCGAGATTACAAGATATAATCTTTCCAATATCACATTAGAAAAGCAGATGATTTCTTTGAATATGCTTTTTGAACAGCTGGTGGATGAATTCTATCCGGTATTTGAAGAAAAACAGATGGACTGCCACATTGATATTGAAGAAGATATTGAACTCTTTGTCGATGCCGAACGCATGGCGAGAGTATTTGACAACCTGTTCAGGAATGCAATATCGTATAGTTATCCGAAGACGCCAATTGAAGTAAAGGCGAACATTGTGGATGACCATGTACGTATTACAGTTCGCAATCAGGGCAAACAGATTGCGGAACATAAATTAAATCATTTATTTGAAAAATTTTACCGTCTGGATGAATCTCGTTCCTCAAATACTGGCGGAGCTGGACTTGGTCTTGCGATTGCTAAGGAAATTGTGGAATTGCACGGTGGAACCATCCATGCGGAAAGTAATGAAAAGTATACGGAATTTCGGGTAATTCTTCCGTATACAGGGGTAAACAAAAAAGAAGGAGTGAACCAGTAATGAAAAGTACCTACATTATCGGACATAAAAATCCGGACACTGACTCCATTTGTTCAGCATTAGCTTATGCAAACTTAAAGAATGAAATCAGTGAAAACAAATGCTACAAAGCAAAGAGACTTGGCGATGTATCTTCTGAAACACAGTTTGTTTTAGATTACTTTGGTGTAAAAGCACCTCAGTACTTAACAGACATCTATCCTCGTATCATCGACATCCCATTAAATAAGGTTAATCCAATTGCAGGAAAAACATCCTTAAAGAAAGCATGGGATCAGATGCGTGAAGAAGGTATGGTTACTTTACCAATCTTAAATGAAGACGAAACTTTAAAAGGTGTAATTACTGCATCTGATATCACATACTCTGATATGGACGTATATGATAACAAAGTTTTATCTAAAGCGAACACACCTTACAAAAACATCATCGAAACCTTAGATGGTGAAATGGTTATTGGTGACATCAACAGTTGTGTAAAGACCGGTAAAGTATTAGTATCTGCTGCAAATCCTGACTTAATGGAAAAATTCATTGATCCAGGCGATACAGTCATCATGGGTAACCGTTATGATGCTCAGTTCTGTTCCATCGAAGCAGGTGCAAAATTATTAATTGTTTGTATGGGTGCTGAAGTTTCCCGTACAATTCAGGCTCTTGCTACTGAAAAGGGCTGTGATATCATTACAACACCTCACGATACATTTATTGCTTCCCGTCTGATTTCTCACTCTTTACCATGTGAATATTTCATGGCACCAGAAGAAAAACTGACAAGCATTCTTACAAATGAATTAGTAGAAAATGTTCAGGAATTAATGACAAAAACACGTTTCCGTTATTATCCTGTAATTAATATCAGAGACGGCAAATTCGTTGGTTTTGCTTCTCGTCGTCGTCTCTTAGATTACGAAAAGAGAAAAGTAATCTTAGTTGACCACAATGAAGTTTCTCAGGCAGTTGATGGTATTGAACAGGGCGAAATCCTTGAAATCATCGACCACCACAAAATCGGATCCCTTGAAACAATGGGACCAATCTACTTCCGTAACCAGCCTGTTGGATGTACAGGTACTATCGTTACAATGATGTACGATGAAAATGGAGTTGAAATTACAAAGGCTATGGCAGGTTTATTAGTATCTGCAATCCTTTCCGATACTTTAGTATTCCGTTCTCCAACATGTACACCACTTGATAAGATTATGGCAGAACGTCTTGCTAAGATCGCTGAAATCGATATCGAAACATACGCTATGGAAATGTTCAAAGCAGGATCCGACTTAAGCGGCAAAACTCCAAAAGAAATCTGTTTCCAGGATTTCAAGAAGTTTGCAGCTGGCGATGTAAACTTCGGTGCTGGTCAGGTTAACTCCATGAGCGCAGTTGAAGTAGAAGAAATCAAAGATATGTTATTACCACATCTTGCTGGTATCGCAGAAGAACAGGGCTTAGATCATATCTATATCATGATCACTAACATCTTAGAAGAAAGCACATTACTCATCATGGCTGGGGAAGGTGCAGAAGAAGTTGTTGAAGCAGGATTCAAGAGAGAAGCAAAAGATGGCGCAAGCTACTTACCAGGCGTTGTTTCTCGTAAGAAACAGCTTATTCCAAGTTTATTATTAGCTTATCAGCAGGTATAATTGTGTTTTGAATCATGAACACATTCTAAAAGTGTCCGTAGATACACGTACTCTAAAGAGTTCGCGCACTGCGGACACTTTTTTTATGCGTTCATAAGACAAAACACAATTATACCTGCTGATATGTTATAATATACATTGGAGAGTTATGTTTTAGACAGAACTTTGAGTTTTTAGGTAAGTAAAGGATAAAATTGCGGAATGTTATTGCAGCTTAAAAAGGGACAATTTCATATTTCGGTAAGGCATCTGGTAGAGTTTGTTTTACGAGCGGGGGATTTGACAACGCAGCCGGGCAAGAAGTCGATTTTGACAGCGATGCAGGCAGGGGGAAGAATTCACCGTAAGATTCAGAAGTCGATGGGCGTGGATTATCAGGAAGAGGTTTCTTTGCAGCATATTTTTCGTCAGGGAGACTATGAAGTTGTGCTAGATGGAAGGGCTGATGGAATCTATCCAAGAAAAGAGGTCATTACCATTGATGAAATCAAAGGAACTTACAAAAAGCTAGATAAAATCGAAGAAGCAGATCCGGTTCATCTTGCTCAGGCAAAATGCTATGCTTATATGTATGCCTTCGAGCAGGGACTTGAAAAAATCGGTGTCCAGATTACTTATTGCAACATGGATACGGAAGAGATTAAGCGATTTTATGAAGAATACGCCTTTGAAGAATTAGAAGAGTGGATGGAAGAAATCAAAACATCCTTCTTTGTCTGGAGCGACTTTGTCTATCAGGCAAGAATTGTACGTGATGATACCATAAAGCAGGTGGCATTTCCTTATGAATACCGAAAAGGTCAGAAAAAACTGACGGCAGCCGTCTATGGTGCCGTGAAGAACAAAGAGATTATGTTTGTACAGGCACCGACGGGGATTGGGAAAACATTATCGACCATTTTTCCTTCGGTTAAATCCATGGAAGAACAAAGTATAGATAAATTGTTTTATCTGACAGCAAAAACCATTACAAGAACGGCTGCTGAGGAAGCATTTTCTATCCTTAGAAATGAGGGACTCAGGTTCTCAACGGTAACCTTGACTGCAAAAGAAAAAATCTGTTTTCAGGAAGAGGTGGAATGCAATCCCACGGCATGTCCGTATGCGAAAGGGCATTATGACCGCATCAATGAAGCGTTGTATGCCATTTTAGTGAATGAAACGGTCTATACGAGACAGGTGATTTCTGATTATGCCGAAAAGTATCAGGTTTGCCCTTATGAATTAAGCCTAGATGTGGCAAGCTTTAGTGATGGGATTATATGCGACTATAATTATGTATTTGATCCGAAGGTGGCCCTTCGAAGATTTTTTGGCGAAGGAAAGATATTAGATTTTTATTATCTCGTAGATGAAGCCCACAACTTAGTAGATCGAGCCAGAACAATGTATAGTGCCACTCTTTACAAAGAAGATTTCCTTGCAATCAGAAAGATTCTTCCAGAGTGGGCAAAAAAACTAAAGAATGCATGTGCAGCATGCAATAAGCAAATGCTCGCGATCAAAAAAGAAGTCGATGGCGAAGGAACACTTACCCAGACCGATTCCTTAGTTTATAGTCTGCTTCGATTCGTCAGTCAGGCCGATGCCTATCTAGAAGAAAATCAGGAGCAGAGCGAGGAACGAAAAGCTCTGTTAGATTTATATTTTCAGGTACAGCATTATTTGAATATGTATGATACGATGGAAGATGGATATGAGATCTATGCCAGAGAGACAGATGGACGATTTATGTGCAAATTATTCTGCATCGATCCATCGGATCAGCTAAGGGATTGTTTTGATTATGCAAGAGCGGCAATCCTGTTTTCAGCTACCTTTTTACCAGTCAATTACTATAAAGAATTGCTGATTGGAGACCAGAAGACAAAAGCGATTTATGTGCCGTCCCCATTTGACCCGGACAAGCGCAAAATCATGATTGCAAATGATGTGACGAGCCGTTATAGTAGAAGAAATGCTTTTGAATATGAGAAGATTTTTTATTATCTTGATGCCATGTTAGATGGAAAAACCGGAAACTATATCGTATTCTTTCCATCATATGAGATGATGGAGCAAGTATTTGATATTTGCTATGAGCGTGGCATGGATATCAAATGTGACCTTCTACGCCAGACACAGCGAATGGGTGAGAGTGAGCGCGAGGATTTCCTTTCTGAGTTTTCGAAAACACGAAAAAAGTCGATGCTCGCATTTTGCGTGCTGGGAGGGATATTTTCAGAAGGTATTGATTTAGTAGGGGAAAAACTAATCGGCACTGCCATTGTTGGAACAGGACTTCCAGGGGTGTCTTACGAACAGAATTTATTAAGAGATTATTTTAACCGCAGAGGAGAAGATGGATTTGATTATGCTTATCGCTTCCCGGGAATGAACAAAGTTCTGCAGGCAGCAGGGCGTGTGATTCGAACCAAAGAAGATGAAGGTGTCATTCTGTTATTAGATGAGCGGTTTTTAAATTATGAATATAGAGGACTATTTCCGATGGAATGGGAAGATCGCATCTGGACAAACCGTCAGGGTGCAAAAGAAGCGATGTCTTCCTTCTGGAGGGAAAAGAAAGAATAGAATAAGAGGAATCATAGATGAGTGGAAGAAACAAAGAAGAATTAAATGGTGTTACCTTACTTGGTAACCAGAAAACACAGTATAAAGATGACTATGCACCGGAAGTGTTAGAAACATTTCCAAACAAGCATCCGGAAAATGATTATTTTGTAAAGTTTAACTGCCCGGAATTTACCTCTCTTTGTCCGATGACCGGACAACCGGATTTTGCGACTATTTATATTTCCTACGTTCCAGGGGAACGTATGGTAGAAAGCAAATCCTTAAAGCTTTATCTGTTTAGCTTCCGTAATCATGGAGATTTCCATGAAGACTGTGTCAATATCATTATGAAGGATCTGATTAAGCTTATGGATCCCAAATATATTGAAGTGTGGGGCAAATTTACTCCACGTGGAGGCATCTCCATTGATCCTTATTGTAATTATGGCAAGAAGGATACGAAGTGGGAAAAGGTAGCTTGGGACCGTCTCGTAAATCATGACATGTATCCGGAAAAAATCGATAACCGATAGGAGCCTGAGATGAAGATTTATTTTGCCCCAATGGAGGGGATTACGAGTTATATTTATCGAAATGCTCACCACAAATATTTTGGAGGGGTGGACAAATATTATACTCCATTTGTGTCCCCGGGGTATAAATGGAAGATTTCCTCGAAGGATAAAAGAGAGATTAATCCGGAGAATAATGGTGGAACACCGGTTGTTCCTCAGATTTTAACCAATAAAGCCATTTTATTTAGTGGCTTTGCGAAAAAGCTTGCCGATATGGGCTATGAAGAAGTGAATTTTAATTTAGGGTGCCCATCAAAAACCGTTGTAGGAAGAGCACGTGGATCAGGATTTTTAGTGGATCTAGTGGCTTTAGACGAGTTTTTTGCGGAAGTATTTGATGATTTGTCTGGAACAAATGTGAAGATTTCTGTAAAAACCAGATTAGGACTTAACAATCCGGAAGAGTTTGAACGTATCTTAGAGGTTTATAACAAGTATCCGATTTGTGAGCTTACCGTTCATCCTCGTATTCAGCAGGATTTTTATAAAAAGACGATTCGTCCGGAATGGTTTGCTTATGCAATGGAGCATACAGATATTCCACTTTGTTATAACGGAAATCTGATTCAGAAAAAGCAGTATGAGGATCTGGTGGCTAAGTATCCGACACTAGATGCTGTTATGGTTGCCCGTGGTGGTTTGATCAATCCATCGTTGCCAAAGCATTTTCTAAAAGGGGAAGAACTAGACCGCGATACATTCTTACATTTTCATCAGGAAATCTGTGATGGATATTTATCTTGGAACAATGGTGATACCAATGTACTCTATAAGATGAAAGAATTATGGTCTTATATGGGACTGATGTTTGAGGATGGTAAAAAGCCTTTGAAGAAAATTAAGAAGGCACAAAAGCTTACCGATTATTTTGATGCGGTCCATGACTTAGTGGAACATTATGAAATTGGAGAAGGACCTAGATTCTTATAATTAATCTAAATGGCTGAAAATAACAAATGTTCTATTTGTATACAGGAATAACAGATGTTTAATATAGAAGAAGAATTGAAAAAACTGCCCGATAAACCGGGTGTATATTTGATGCACAATGACAAGGATGAAATTATCTATGTTGGCAAGGCGGTTGTGTTAAAGAATCGTGTGCGACAGTATTTTCAAAGCAGTCGTAACAAAAGTGCCAAAATAAAGAAGATGGTTTCGCAAATTGCTTATTTTGAGTACATTATTACCGACTCAGAATTAGAAGCCCTTGTATTAGAGTGTAATCTGATCAAAGAACATAATCCAAAATATAATACAATGTTAAAGGATGACAAAAGTTATCCATACATTAAGGTGACTGTTCAGGAAGATTACCCGAAAGTACTGTTTGCCCGTCATATAAAGCGTGACAAAAATAAATATTTTGGGCCTTACACGAGTGCGAATGCAGTAAAAGATACCATTGAGATTTTAAGAAAAATTTATAAAATCCGTGTGTGTAATCGTGTGCTTCCAAGAGATATTGGGTTAGAGCGTCCATGTCTTTATTATCAGATGAAACAATGCGATGCACCTTGTCAGGATTATATCTCAAAAGAAGATTATCGTAAAAAGATTGATCAGGTGATCGGTTTTTTAAATGGTGACTACAAAGAAGTCATTACTTATTTGGAAAATCAAATGATGAAAGCTGCCGAAGATCTGAATTTTGAACAGGCTGCCGAATATCGGGATCTGATGCGAAGTGTGGATCATATTTCAAATAAGCAAAAAATCAACAGCTATAATCAGGAAGACAGAGATATTATTGCCATGGCAAAGTCTCAGCTTGAAAGTGTGGTCGCTGTATTTATTGTTCGAGATGGAAAGCTTCTTGGAAGAGAACATTTTCACATGAAGCACGGACTTGAGAGCACAAAGAGCGAAATATTAAATGAGTTTGTGAAGCAGTTTTATGCTGGAACTCCTTATATTCCACGTGAGATTTTTATTGAGACAGAAATTGATGAAGCGGAGATGATTTCCCAGTGGCTCAGTGCGAAAAAGGGATTAAAAGTAACTATTTCTGTTCCAAAGCGAGGCAGCAAGGCTCAGATGGTTGAAATGGCGAGAAAGAATGCACTCACCATCTTAAATATGGATAGTGAACGTATCAAATTAGAAGAAAAGCGTACGATAGGTGCCGTTCATGAAATTGAACAGCTGATTGGTGTGCCAGATTTAAAACGTATGGAGGCATTTGACATTTCAAATATTAGTGGCTTTCAGACGGTGGCTTCCATGGTGGTGTATGAGAATGGCAAGCCGAAAAAGAATGATTATAGAAAATTTAAGATTCGATCCGTAAAAGGACCGGATGATTATAAAAGTATGGAAGAAGTCCTGACAAGAAGATTTTCTCATGGAAAAGAAGAACAGAAGCTTCTTGAGGATAATCAGATTGATTTTGAATATGGTAGTTTTACCAGATTTCCAGATGTTCTTTTGATGGATGGTGGAAAAGGACAGGTCAATGTTGCTGAACGAGTATTAGCAGAACTTGGAATCGCAATCCCGGTTTGTGGTATGGTCAAAGATGATCATCATAGAACGAGAGGACTTTATTATCACAATGAGGAAATACTATTTCCACCGAAAAGCGAAGCATTTCATCTGCTGACAAGAATACAGGATGAAGCACATCGTTTCGCCATTGAATTCCACAGAGAGCTTCGTGGAAAGGCAAGTGTCCATTCCGTATTAGATGAAATTCCGGGAATTGGACCAAAACGTCGAAAGGCGTTGATGAAACATTTTAAAGATATCAGCATGATACGTGAAGCAACTCCGGAAGAATTAGCTGCCGTAGAAGGCATTCCGAAACATGTTGCCGAAGAGATTTACCATTTCTTTCATTAAAAATGTGTGATACACTAAAAGGTGAGTAATGGAGGTATACGAACGAATGGATAAAGGATATGAAGTAAAGTTAGAAAAAATGATAGAAGATATGGATCTGGTGAATTTTACACCGGCCATTGATATTTCTGAAGTGGTCATCCACCAGGCAGAAATCAACCGACCAGCTTTACAGTTAGCTGGCTTCTTCGATCAGTTCGCTCAGAACCGTGTTCAGGTTATTGGTCGAGTTGAGATGGTTTATATGCAGACCTTAGAAGATGATAAAGTGAAGATGTTAGATGTATATGAACAGTTTTTCAACTCTGAAATTCCATGTGTAATTTTTGCGAGAGGATTCCGCCCATCAAAGGCAATGTTTTATCTTGCAGAAAAATACGATGTACCTCTGTTAGGAAGCCCGCTTGGAACCTCTGAATTCATGGCAGAAATCATTCGCTGGCTCAATGAAGAGTTAGCGCCTAGAATTTCTATTCATGGCGTATTAGTCGATGTATTCGGCGAAGGGGTTTTGATCATGGGTGAAAGCGGAATCGGTAAAAGTGAAGCCGCTCTTGAGCTTATCAAGCGTGGCCATCGTTTAGTATCCGATGACGTCGTTGAAATTAAGAGAATCAGTAAAGAAACCTTAGTTGGTTCTGCGCCGGAGATTACAAGACATTTCATTGAACTTCGAGGCATTGGTATCATCGATGTTAAGACCTTGTTCGGTGTAGAAAGTGTTAAGATGTCTCAGAATATTGATATGGTGATCCAGTTAGATGAATGGGACCGTGGTACAGATTATGACCGACTTGGTTTGGAAGAAAAATATACCGAATTTTTAGGCAATAAAGTCGTATCTCACCAGATTCCGATTCGTCCAGGTCGAAATCTTGCGATTATCGTTGAAGCAGCAGCAATTAACCATAGACAGAAGAAGATGGGATACAATGCAGCGAAAGAACTTTATAACCGTGTAACTGGACAGTTTAATCTTTAAGAGAATGGGAAATAACCAAAGGAGCAAAATGTAGATGAAAACATTTTTAGATAAATTAGCAGCGATTGTGAAACCGGAAGCAATTTTAACAGATGAGATGATGAAGGATCATACTACTTTTCGTGTAGGTGGCCCGGCAGATGTATTTGTCATTCCGGAAACGGTAGAAGAAGTAAAGGAAATCATCAAAACAGCGAAAGAAGAAGGCATTCCATATTATGTGGTTGGTAATGGCAGCAACCTTTTAGTGGGTGATCAGGGATTTCACGGTATGATCATTCAGATTTATAAGAATATGAATGAGATTACTTACAAGGATGGAGAAATTACAGCACAGGCAGGTGCTCTTTTAAGTACAATCGCAAAAATTGCACAGAACAATGAAAGAACTGGCTTTGAGTTTGCTTCCGGAATTCCGGGAACATTAGGCGGTGCCGTTACTATGAACGCAGGTGCCTATGGTGGAGAGATGAAGCATGTTCTTAAGAATGCAACCGTTCTTACAAAGGAAGGGGAAATCTTAACTCTTCCGGTAGAAGATCTTGAATTAGGTTATCGTAAGAGCGTCATTATTGATAAAGAGTATGTAGTATTAGAGGCAGTGATTACACTTCCAAAAGGCAATGCAGAAGAAATCGCAGAAAAGATGAATGAATATGCGACTGCAAGAAAAACAAAGCAGCCATTAGAATATCCAAGTGCGGGCAGTACTTTTAAGCGTCCAACAGGATATTTCGCAGGAAAACTCATTCAGGATGCAGGACTTCGTGGTTACAGTGTGGGCGGTGCTCAGGTTTCTGAAAAGCATTGTGGATTTGTAATCAACAAAGGTGGTGCAACAGCAGCAGATATCGTTGCATTAATGAAAGATGTGAATGATAAAGTTGTAGCTGAGTTTGGTGTACCATTAGAGCCTGAAGTGAAAATGATTGGAGAATTCTAAAGAATGAGATTTGTTATTGTAACAGGCATGTCTGGTTCTGGAAAGAGTACCGTATGTAAGATGTTAGAAGATGAAGGATACTTCTGCGTTGATAATCTGCCGATTCAGCTCATCGGAAAGTTTGCTGAAATTGCGTTAGATGATGAAACCGGAGTAGACAAAGTGGCAGTCTGCATCGACATTCGAAGTGGAATAAGCTTTAAAGGGCTTGAAGAGGAACTAGACAAAATTAAAATGATGGGTGTAAATTATGAGATTCTGTTCTTAGAAGCAAATGATCGTACTCTCATCAAACGTTATAAAGAAACAAGAAGAGATCATCCACTTTCAAGAGGTGGACGTATTGAAAATGGTATTGCACTCGAACGAAAAGCAATCGCTTTTTTGAAAGAAGATGCCATGTATATTATTGATACCAGCACTCTGCTTACAAGAGAACTTCGTCCAATGATCATGAAGATTTTTGTTGGAGAAAAGGATGTCAGACCATTTAATGTTATGGTCATGTCTTTCGGCTTCAAACATGGTATTCCAAGTGATGCAGATCTGGTATTTGATGTTCGTTTCCTTCCAAATCCATTTTATGATTTAAATCTTCGAAATCAGACCGGCAATGATAAACCGGTACAGGATTTCGTCATGGCTTGTGATCAGGCTGGGCAGTTCTTGGATAAACTCGAAGATATGATTACATTCCTCATTCCTCATTATATTGAAGAGGGTAAGATGGGACTTGTAATTGCAATTGGGTGTACTGGCGGACATCATCGTTCCGTAACTATTGCAAATAAAATCTATGAACGATTAAGCAACAGCGAGAATGCTTCTTTCGGTACGAATATCGTTCACAGAGATATCGAACATTAGAAACTTGCAGGTAACTATATGTCTTTTTCAAAACAGGTAAAAGAAGAATTAGCCAGAGTGGAATTAAAAACCCGCCATTGTAATATTGCGGAAATTTCTGCTTATATCTTATGTTGTGGAAGAATTGTAGTAGATGAATATAATGAATATTCTCTGCTTTTACACACGGAGAATGAACTGGTGGCAGACCGTTTTGAGATCCTTGTGCGAACCACATTTGGGGCAGAAACCATACGAACAATCTACTATGGAGGAGCAACGCATCACCGCACCATCCACGAAATTATTATTGACAATCCCGAGGATTGTGTAGTAATATTGCAAGCGACAAAGCTTTTAGATTCATATGGTAATTTAGAGGAGCATTTTCGAACAATTCATCAGATTGTTCTTCAGAATACCTGTTGTAAAAGAGCCTTCATCAGAGGAGCATTTTTATCATCAGGTTCTATCAGCACACCCGACAAAAAGTATCATTTTGAGATCGTCTGTCATTCCTTTGACCAGGCCTCCCAGATCATGAATGTACTCAATGCCTTTCATTTAGATGCCAAAATTGTAAAACGAAAAAACAATTATGTCGTATATATGAAAGAAGGGGAAAAAATCGTAGATGCACTCAATATCATGGAAGCTCATGTTTCATTGATGGAACTTGAGAATATCAGAATCATAAAAGATGTCCGCAATAAGGTGAACCGAAAGGTCAACTGTGAAACGGCCAATATCAAAAAGACAGTATCGGCGGCAATGAAACAGAAGAAAGACATCGAATATTTAATTGAGCATAATGCTTTTGATCGTCTTCCAGGCCCACTGAAAGAAATTGCTTCCCTTCGTTTAGAATACGAAACCGCATCTCTTGTGAAACTTGGAGCAAAACTCGATCCTCCCGTAGGAAAGTCCGGAGTGAATCATCGTATGCGTAAGATCAGCCAGATTGCAGAAGATTTAAGGAACAGCCAATAGAGTATTATTTGAGAGTTTTATATAGGGTTTATTTCAGGAGGCATTAGAATGGTATCTAAAAGTATGACAATCAATATTCCGTCTGGATTAGAAGCAAGACCAGTAGCTTTACTCGTTCAGGTGGCAAGCCAGTATAAGAGCAAGATTATGGTTGAAACTGGTTCAAAACAGATTAATGCAAAGAGCATTATGGGAATGATGAGTCTTGGACTTAACGAAGGCGAAGAATTAACTGTTGTTGTTGACGGTGTTGACGAACAGGAAGCAATTGAACATATTGAAAGATATTTGACTTCAAAATAATGAATATAAGAGCTTGACTTTTCAGGCTTTTGCTTCGATAGCTCAGGTGGTAGAGCACTTCACTCGTAATGAAGGGGTCGAGGGTTCGAGTCCCTTTCGAAGCTTTGGTATGCAGATTCTTTGCATACCATTTTTTTTATCTAAATGGATGAATAAAGTAATATAGAAAAAACGGAGAAAATGGAGAAAGATTATGGGAGAATTATTTACGCTTTACTGGGCGTTCTTTCGCATTGGAATCATGACCTTCGGGGGCGGATATGCTATGCTTCCTATGTTAGAGCGAATCGCAGTAAGAGAAAAGAAATGGGTAACAGAAGAAGAAATCATGGATTACTATGCGATTGGGCAGGTTACTCCAGGCGTTATTGCAGTTAATACAGCAACATTTATCGGATATAAAGAACGAAAAATTCCGGGAGGAATTGCAACTACTTTAGGAGTTATTTCTCCATCCTTGATCATTATTATGATTCTTGCGGGAATCATCGGACAGTTTTCTGATCTTGTTCTGGTTCAGCATGCATTTGCCGGCATTCGTGTCGTAGTATGTGCGCTTGTAGCAAAGACGGTAATAGGAATGATCAAAAAGGGTGTAAAAGATATTCTCACTCTTGCAATTTGTGTCGGTTGTTTCGTAGCGGTCGGACTTCTTGGAGTAAATCCAATTCCAGTTGTAGTCATTTGCTGCTTCCTTGGTATTCTTTCGAAGGGAGGCGAAAAAGATGCTTAATTTACTGATTGTATTTTTTGAATTCTTTAAAGCAGGATTGTTCGCAGTCGGTGGAGGACTTGCAACTCTTCCATTTTTAAAAGCGATGGTAGGACACTATCCTTGGTTTACCGCTTCCGAGCTTACGAATATGATTGCAATCTCTGAGTCTACACCAGGTCCTATGGGTGTTAATATGGCAACTTTTGCAGGATTTAATGCAGGAGGCGTCGTTGGGGCACTTACAGCAACCATCGGTTTAGTTACCCCTTCTGTCATCATTATCATTTGTGTTTCGCGTATTTTGGAGAAATTCCGAAACAGCAAACTGGTAAAAAATGCATTCCATGGACTTCGCCCAGCATCTTCCGGGTTGATTATGGGAGCGATGTTTGATGTCTTTTTAATGGCGATGTTCCATATGGAAAACTGGGGTAAGGATATGAAGCATTTTTTCAATATCCCATCCATCATTATCTTTGTGGCAACTTTTGCTGCAATCAAAAAATTCGACAAAGCGCATCCTCTTTATTTTATTTTAATTGGCGCGGTGCTCGGTGTAATTCTCGGTCTATAAAAAAATGCTTGTCAAGACTTGAATTGAAAAAAATATGAGCGTAAAATACCACTATATGTTGTGGATGTGTGTAAATGAAACACAATATGTATATAATTTACAAATCTAGTGAGAGAAACGAGGAGAGTTACA
This sequence comes from Lachnospiraceae bacterium, assembly GCA_024403555.1. Taxonomy (GTDB): domain Bacteria; phylum Bacillota; class Clostridia; order Lachnospirales; family Lachnospiraceae; genus Fimousia. The sequence continues at coordinate 40,370 of JAKSRP010000006.1, forward strand.
TTGATAAAAGAAATTCAGAAACGTAATGGTGATATAGTAACTTTCGATTCTGTTAAAATTTTAAATGCGATGAATAAAGCGAATCAGGCAGTTCAGACTGAGAAGATGAGCAATACGGATTTGTTATTCCTTACTGAAAAAGTCTGTGATGCTATTGAAGGGGAAATCTGCAGTGTGGAAGAAATTCAGGATATTGTAGAACAGACATTAATTCGCTTTGGATATGGACAGACTGCGAAAGCCTATATCTTGTACCGTGCAGAACATACAAAGATTCGTAATACAGAATCTGATTTGATGGAAATCTATGAAAGACTGACTTATTCTTATGCAAAAGATGAAGATATCAAGCGTGAGAATGCCAACATTGATGCAGACACAGCCATGGGAACCATGTTAAAGTATGGCTCCGAGGGATCTAAGTATTTCATTGATAATTATGTCCTTCCAAAGGATATTGCAGCAGCACATATCAATGGAGATATTCATATTCATGACAAGGATTTCTACATGCTTACAGAAACCTGCTGTCAGATTGATTTGATCAAACTTTTTAAAGATGGATTTTCAACTGGTCATGGTAATTTACGCGAACCAAATTCTATTAAGAGCTATTCCGCTCTTGCATGTATTGCGATTCAGGCAAACCAGAATGAGATGCATGGTGGACAGAGTGTTCCAAACTTTGATTATGCGATGGCAGATGGTGTAAGAAAAACTTACACGAAAAAATACCGTCATATATTAAATCAGTATTTCCAGATTCGTCATGGATTTACCTATGAACAGGCTTATGAAATCGTAAGAGCATATGAAGCACAGTTATCCTGTCCGATTGCTATGGGCAATGGAGAAACTATGCTTAATGATATAAAGAATATGGATATTATTGGAGTGACTCAGGAACAGTTAATAGAAGCGCATCCTTACTGTGAAAGAGAAGCTCTTCGCATGACTGAGAGAGAAACTTATCAGGCAATGGAAGCATTTATCCATAATTTAAATACAATGAATTCCCGTGCAGGTGCACAGGTTCCATTCTCTTCCATTAACTATGGAACCGATACTTCTTTAGAAGCACGCATGGTAATTCGTACATTATTAGATGCGACTTCTTCCGGTCTTGGATTTGGGGAAACTCCAATCTTCCCAGTTCAGATTTTTAAAGTAAAAGAAGGAATCAACTTTAATCCGGAAGATCCAAACTATGATCTCTATAAGATGGCATTAAAAACTTCTGCTAAGAGATTATTCCCTAACTTTAGTTTTATTGATGCACCATTTAACCTTCAGTATTACAAGGAAGGCGATTATCGTACTGAAATTTCCTACATGGGATGTCGTACTCGTGTAATGGGAAATCACTATGATCCAACAAAAGAAATCACATGCGGAAGAGGTAACTTAAGCTTCACTTCTGTCAACCTTCCAAGAATTGCAATCGAAGCAAATGGTGAAATTGAACGTTTCTATCAGATTTTAGATGAAAGAATCGATCTTGTTATTCGTCAGTTATTACACAGATTTAAGATTCAGTGTACAAAAACAGTTCGTAACTACCCATTCTTAATGGGACAGGGTATTTGGATTGATTCCGATGATCTTGATTATGAAGACAGCATTGCAGAAGTATTAAAACATGGTACTTTAAGTGTTGGCTTCATTGGACTTGCAGAAACCTTAAAAGTGTTACTTGGTGTTCATCATGGAGAAAGTCAGGTGGCACAGGATCTTGGACTCGAAATTATTACCCATATGAGAAAGCGTATGGATGATGAATCCGAAAAGACAGGACTAAACTTCTCTCTTCTTGCAACTCCTGCAGAAGGCTTAAGTGGAAGATTTATTAAGATCGATAAAGAACGTTTTGGAGTAATTCCAGGGGTTACAGATAAGGAATACTATACAAACTCCTTCCATGTTCCAGTATACTATCCAATTCGTGCATTTGAAAAAATTCAGAAAGAAGCTCCTTATCATGCATTAACCAATGCCGGACATATCAGCTATGTAGAATTAGATGGTGATACTTGCAAGAATCCAGAAGCATTTGAAGCTGTAATCCGCTATATGAAAGAGATGGGAATTGGTTATGGTTCCATCAACCATCCAGTTGACCGAGATCCTGTCTGTGGATATACAGGTGTGATCGGGGATGTCTGCCCACGATGTGGAAGACGCGAAGGAGAAAGCATCAGCATTGAAAAACTTCGTGAACTTCGCAAGAAGTATCCGAATGTACCAGTGTACTAAAAGTGGTGCAGTGAAAAGAATATAATAAAGATAAATAATATAAATTTAAAATGTAAATAGATAAGAAGATAAATATTAATAGGAGGATTTGTTATGGGAAAAGATACACAGGTAAAACAGATGGAACAAGTTGGCCAGGACGTAGGATTTGACAGAATCCGTCGTATTACAGGTTATTTAGTAGGAACTACAGATCGTTTTAATAATGCTAAGAGAGCAGAAGAAAGAGACCGTGTAAAACATGGCATTTAAGCTTCGAATCAGTGGGATTATAGAAGAATCTATTGTCGATGGCCCGGGCTTTCGATATGTAGTTTTTACGCAGGGGTGTCCGCACCACTGTAAAGGATGTCATAATCCACAGACACACTCCTTTGAGGACGGTGAGTGGATGGATATCGAGGATATCTTTCAAAAATTTCAGGATAATCCGCTCCTTTCCGGCATCACCTTTTCCGGCGGCGAGCCATTTTGTCAGCCTGAGTCTTTATATCAGCTGGCTCTGATGGTTCATAAAATGGGGAAAACGGTTATGACCTATACAGGATATACTTTAGAGCAGTTAGAAGCAATGGATAATATTTGGATTCAGAAGCTTCTCGGAGAAACTGATATTTTAGTAGATGGACCATATGTGGAAGAATTAAGAGATTTAGAGCTTACTTTCCGCGGTAGTTCGAATCAGAGAATCCTATATTTAAGTTAATTTTTAGAGGTTATTGTGCATGCAATAACCTCTTTTTTTGTATGAATAAAGCAAAAAATGTATCACAAGAAGCGTATTTTACATGTTCTATACGTTATTTTGATTGAATAATAAAATTCAAAGTATTATAATACGTTTGTTTAAAACTATGATAAATAAAAACACGTAAATAATAGAAAAAACATAGGAGGAGAATATGTTACTGTTATTTTTTATCTGCTGGATTATATTTGCAGGTGATCTTACAGTAGAGATTGCACTGTTTGGTGTGGCAATTGCACTGGTCGTATTTGCTTTCCAGTGTAAATTCTTAGACCATTCCGTGGAGAAGGAATTAAGACTTTATGGCAATTTCTTCTGGATGGCAAAATATGTTGTGATTCTGGTTTTGGAAATCTTAAAGGCCAATATTGGAGTTATGACTTTGATTCTCACACCAAAGTATGAAGCAGAGCCAGCGATTGTACATTTTAAAACAGACTTAAAGTCTCAGTTTGCCAAAGTTTTACTTGCTAATTCGATTACACTGACTCCGGGAACGATTTCTGTATCCTTAGAAGATAATGTGTATACCGTTCATTGTCTTGATAAAACCATGGCTGAAGGAATGACAGATTCTATTTTTGTAAAGCAATTAGAACAGCTTGAAAAGAGAGGCGGTGGTAATGCATGAAATCACAGACATTAATGAATGTAGAACATGGATTTTTTATTATCTGCCTGATTGTTATGGCATTGCTCATTTTTCTGTGCCTGATTCGTGCTATCAGAGGACCGAGACTGACCGACCGAATTGTTGCAGGGAATATGATTGGAACAATGACCATTATGTCAATCGGGATTCTTTCCGTATTACTCGAAGGCAGTTATATGATTGATGTTTGTTTAATTTATGCAATGATCAGTTTTATTGCAGTTGTTGTTCTCTCAAAAGTATATATGGGCGTTTATCGTGAACGAAAAGAAGCAGTAGAGAAAGGAGAAAAGAAATGTTAGAATGGGTTCGATTTTTTTGCGGAGCATTTTTTATTATCGTTGGAATCGTAACAGCATTTATTGCAACCTTTGGGATGTTCCGTTTTACTTATGTGTTAAACCGTATGCATTCCGCTGCTATGTGTGACACCTTAGCACTTGGAAGCGTACTAATCGGTCTGATTATTTTTTATGGTGTTTCTTTTGCTTCTTTAAAGCTGGCTGCGATTATCTGCTTTTTATGGCTGGCAAGCCCGGTATCTTCTCATTTGCTTGCGAGATTAGAAGTGACAATCAACGAGAAACATATAAAAGAAAGATGTGAGGTACAGGAAGATGCAATGGATTGAGTTTATTTTACTTGGCTTTCTGATTGTATGTGCCATTGCAACCTGTCTGTCTAAGAAGCTTCTGACATCGGTTGTAATCTTCATGTCTTACAGTTTGATCATGGCCATTTTATGGTTTTTATTAGAATCACCAGACCTTGCCATCACTGAGGCAGCGGTAGGAGCTGGTGTTACGAGTATTTTATTCTTCATCACCTTTAAGAAGATTGGTGTATTAAAGGGAGAGGAGGAAGAAGAGGATGAGTAAGCCTAGAGAAAATTATAATGAGAGTGTCTGGGGCAAATTTAACCGCTGGCTCCATGGGCTTTCTCCTATTGAATACAAATCTTCTCGTCAGTGGCATTATACAGATGAAGAACTGAGAGAAAAGTTTGAAGCGGATATCGCACGTGCCCATGCAGCACAGCAAAAAGAAAAACGTCTTTATGCGAAATATCGTTACTGGCCGGATAAAAAAGGGGTACCGCTTTATGAAAAGATTTATCGTGTAATCGCAGTTTTGGTATGTATTGCGGTAATCATTTCTTTATTAATTATGGTAGCTCATCTTCCAATTGTTGGGCAGTATGACAATCCGGTGAATAATGAAGTGTCACAAAGATACATTGAACAGGGTATTCAGGAAACCGGGGCGGTCAATATTGTATCCGGTATGATTCTTGACTACCGAGCATTTGATACCTTTGGAGAATCCCACGTACTGTTCATCGCAGCAAGCGTTGTATTTATCATTTTACGACTGGGTATCGGAAAAGAAAAAGAAATCGAGGAAGAGAAGGCTAGGGAAGCAGAAAATGACCGTAACTTTGAGCCGGCCAATGACTCTATTCTCCAGATGATTACAAGAATTCTTGTTCCGATTATCTTTATTTTTGGTGTCTATGTTATTTTATTTGGTCATTTAGGACCAGGTGGAGGCTTCTCAGGCGGCGCGATTATCGGTGCCGGTTTGATTCTTTATCTCGAAGCCTTTGGATTTGAAAAAATCGAAAAGTTTTTCACATTAAAAACCTATCGTGCGATTTCAATCACCGGTCTGCTTTGCTATGCAATCAGTAAGGCTTATTCCTTCTACACCGGTGCAAATGGAATTCACAGCATTATTCCGCTTGGAACACCAGGTCATATTTTATCAAGTGGTCTGATCTTAGTGTTAAATATTTGTGTTGGTGCGGTTGTTGCATGTACAATGTATGGTTTTTATGTATTATTCAGAAAAGGAGATTTCTAACAATGGTAGTAAATTTGTTTCACAATTACTATGAAACAGTAGCCGTGATCTTATTTAGTATCGGTTTCACTACACTGCTGTTGCATAGAAATATGATTAAAAAGATTATTGGACTTAACATCATGGATACTGCTGTGTATCTTTTCCTTGCAGCAAAAGGTTATATTGTAGGAAAAGCAGCACCGATCGTAGTTGATGGTGTGCAGTCTCAGAAAGCATATATTAACCCGATTCCTGCGGGACTTGTCCTTACCGGAATCGTTGTATCTGTCAGTGTTACTGCGGTTATGCTTGCGCTGACGATTCGTCTTTACCGAAGATATGAATCATTAGATATTGATGAAATCACGATGAAAGCAAATATGGAGGGCTAAATAATGGATTTTATTCGCAATTTTCCGTTCTTTGGCATCTTCTTTTGCATGTCATCCGGAGTTATTAATTCAATTCTGCCCGGCAAATGGGCAAAACGTGTATCGCTTACGGCGATTACAGCCAATTTAGCAGCATCTGTCTGTGTGGCATATTATACCATCAAGACAAATGTCAGCACCGTCTTTATCATGGGGCATCATCCGGCACCATGGGGCAATGAAATCCGTTTTGGTATTTTAGAAGGCTGTTTTGCAACGTTCTTCTGTATCATTATGTTATTGTCCGTTCTTGGCGGTATCAAACGTTTAGAAGAAGATATTTCTGAAAAACGATCCAATTTATTTTATGTAATGGTAAACCTCATCTTAGCAGCGGCATTAGCCCTTGTTTATACCAATGACTTGTTTACCGGTTACGTATTTATTGAAATTATGACAATCGGTGCCTGTGGTCTGATTGTTATTCGAGGAGAAGGAAGATCTCTTGTTGCGTCTGTAAAATATATGATCATGAGTTTGATTGGTTCTGGTCTGATCTTAATCAGTTTATCTATTATTTATGACATTACCGGACATCTGCTTATGTCTAATATTCAGGAAACCATTCATGTGATGGTGGAAAATGGTCAGTATTTAAATCCACTGACAACATCCATTGCACTTATTTCAGTAGGTCTTGCTATGAAGAGCGCGTTGTTTCCATTCCATTCCTGGCTTCCGGATGCATACACATATGCAACCTCAACTTCAAGTGCGATTTTATCTTCTCTGATTTCAAAGGCATATATTTTCCTTTTGATTAAAATTTATTATCGTGTTATTGGAATTGACATTATCTTTTCTAATAAGATGATCAATTTGATGTTTGCTTTTGGTATTCTCGGTATGATCATTGGGTCATTAAGAGCAATCTATCAGGATGACTTAAAACGAATGATCGCATATTCATCTGTAGCACAGATTGGCTACATTTATATGGGAATTGGTCTTGGAACCCATGCCGGTATGATGGCGGCATTGTTCCATATTATGTCCCATTCTATCTCAAAAGCAATGCTCTTTATTGCAGCTTCCGGATTATCTACCGTTTCCGGACGAAGTTGTAAATATACACATTTACAGGGATCTGCTCACCGAAATAAAGTTGCGGGTATTGCATTCTTAGTTGGAGCACTTTCTATGATCGGGCTTCCATTAACCGGCGGATTTATCTCCAAGGTTTATTTTGCACAGGCAGCAATCAATGATCCTAGTAGCTGGAAGATGATTATTACCGTGATTACTCTTGCAATCAGTACTTTACTGAATGCCGTTTACTTTATGAGAGCAATTATCTGCATTTATCAGCCAGTGAAAAAACTGCCAAAAAATATTGTCAGACGCAAAGATTATCGTATGACATTTGCACTTTTGGCATTTATCGTTGCAAACATTGTGCTCGGTGTAAAATCCGATGCAATTGTACAATTGATTACCTTTGGTCTTGGTATGTTTAATTAGGAGGAAAAAGATGAAAGAAATGATAATTTTAATTCCGATTTTTCTTCCGATTATTGCAGGTCTTGTTTTAAGAAACATACCATCCATGAAGGAAAATCGAAAGATAAGAGACTGCTATCTGATGTTTTTCTTAACTGCAGAGCTGATTCTCGTATGGGCCATGATGTTAAAAAATGGTCTTGCTATTGACTTATTCACCATTGTAGATGATGTAAAGATTCGTTTTTGTATTGATCCACTTGCTATGTGGTTTACAGGAATGGTATCTGTCATCTGGTGGGTTGTAGGGATTTATTCTCTTGAATATATGAAACATGCAAAAAAAGAACAAAGCTATTATACTTTCTATCTGATTTCAGAAGGTGTGCTTTGTGGTCTTATTTATGCGGGCAATTTAGTAACCTTATACATGTTCTATGAATGTATGACTTTACTTACGATGCCTATGGTATTGCATGACCGAACAAGAAGATCGGTTGCAGCAGCACGTAAATATATGTTTTATTCCATCTTTGGTGCATCCTGTGCTTTAGGTGGTATCATCCTTTTATATGTGAATGCTCCATCGATTATCTTTACACCGGGCGGAGTATTTGATGAGGCATCCTTTGCTCTTCATCCAACGATGTACTTGATTATTGCAGCAGTTATGATCGTTGGTTTTTGTGGCAAATCCGGTATGTTCCCTCTTCATTCCTGGCTGCCAACGGCACATCCGTTAGCACCGGCACCAGCTTCTGCTGTACTTTCTGGTATTATTACCAAGATGGGTGTTGTAGCCGTAATTCGAACTGTTTTTTATATTTTTGGTGCAGATTTTCTGCGTGGAACCTGGGTTCAGATTATGTGGATGATTCTTGCAACGATCACAATCTTCATGGGATCAATGATGGCATTTTTAGAACCATCTATGAAGAGAAGATTTGCTTACTCTACCGTAAGTCAGGTTTCCTATATTTTATTGGGACTTTCTACGATGTCCTTAGAAGGTCTTACCGGAAGTTTCTTACATGTAATTTTCCATTCCATGGCAAAAATTGTATTGTTCTTAACTGCTGGTGTGATCATTTACTATACTGGTGAAAAGAAGGTGCCAAACCTTTCTGGTATCGGAAAACAGATGCCAATTGTTATGGTTCCATTTACCGTAGCAGCAGCATCCTTAGTCGGAGTACCATTTTTCTCCGGATTTATTAGTAAGGAATTTCTTGCCCATGGTACGTTAGAGGCAGGTGTTCCATATCTTCAGTACATTACACCGATTGTATTACTGATTTCAGCAACCTTAACAGCAGGATATTTATTCCCAATTGTCATTGACGGATTTTATCCGAAAAACGAGAAAAAGGTTTATACAAAGATCAATGTGGATCCAAAGATGTGGGGATCTCTCATTATCCTGGCTGTTTTAACCATCGCCATTGGTGTATTCCCGAATCCGCTTTCTCACTTTGTGGAAGCTTTCGTGGAATTACTCTTATAGGAAAGGAGAAAGATTATGGGTACATGGATTTTAATTGTTCCAATTCTTCTGCCAATTATTGGTGGGGCAATGCTTTACTTCTTTCCAATTCAGAATGACAAAGTAAGACAGCTTTATGTATTTGGCGTAACCATCGTAAACTCTATTATTGTATGGGCACTTCTTATTAAAGGGGTGGATGGACAGTTTACGTTAGTCAATATGGCACAGGATCTTGATATTAAATTCCATATCGACGGACTCTCACGAGTATTTGGTGGAATTCTTGCAGGACTGTGGCCATTAGCATCATTATATGCTTTTGAATATATGAAACATGAAGGAAGACATAATTTGTTCTTCTGTTTCTATACAATGACCTTTGGGGTTTGTGTAGGGATTGCCTTTGCGGCAAACCTTATGACATTATATATGTTCTATGAACTTATGACATTATCGACGCTTACTCTGGTTATTCATAAACTTGATCAGCCGGCCATCTTAGCAGCAAGAAAATATATGGTTTATTCCCTTGCTGGAGCAGCATTTGCTTTTATCGGCTTTATGTTTGTTCATCGTTATGGCGTTTCCACGGACTTTGTTTATGGTGGCGTCTTAAATAAAACTTTAATCATAGGACATGAAAGACTTCTTCGTTTCGTCTTTCTTATGATGGTCATTGGTTTTGGTGTAAAAGCAGCTATTTTCCCATTCCATGGATGGCTTCCAACTGCATCCGTTGCGCCAACACCAGTAACAGCCCTTTTACATGCGGTTGCTGTCGTTAAGGCAGGTGTATTTGCAATCATGCGAGTAACCTACTATAGTTATGGTGTAGATTTCATTTATGGAACCTGGGCACAGAATATTATGATGGGATTTGCCATCGTAACAATCGTATTCGCTTCCTCAAAAGCGGTAAAAGAAATTCATTTCAAACGAAGATTGGCTTACTCAACTATCAGTAACCTGTCCTATATTGTATTTGCTGCATCTCTTATGACACCACTTGGTCTTGAAGCAAGTCTTGCTCATATGGTTATGCATGCAGTGATGAAAATTATGTTATTCTTCTGTGCCGGTGCAGTTATGCATCAGACCGGTGTAGAATATATTTATCAGTTAAAAGGTCTTGGTAAGAAGATGCCATTTATCTTTTCCTGTTTTACTCTTGGATCTGCAGCGATGATGGGGGTTCCTGGAATGGGCGGATTTATCAGCAAATGGTCTATCGAAAAAGCAGCAGCGAACTTAGGTACTCCAATGGCTTACGTTGGCTTTGTGGCAATTCTTTTCTCTGCATTTTTAACTGCAGTATATTTATTCTCTATTGTAGTAAAAGCATTCTTCCGTCAGGAAGAGATTGCCGGAGAAGATATGCGAAATAAGGATCCAAATCTTTATATGACAGGTCCAATTGCGCTGCTTACAATAGCCATATTTGTACTTGGCATGTATTCCGGACCACTTATGAAGTTACTCGAAACAATTGCTTATGGAAAGATGTAGGTGAAGAATATGAGTTTTGCATTAAATCAAATCTGCGGCGAAGGCATGTTCTTTGAATACAATCTTGTATCCGGGCTTGCTGCACTGATCACCATTGCAGTTGCATTAGCAGCAGTAACAAAACAACACAAAACGATGACAAAGATCATGACAGTCATCACAGGGTTTATGGCAGCTGGAGTTTTTGGTGCCACAGATCTTTATACAAATTATATTTGTTTTGAGGTGGCTGGATTCGCATCCTTGTTTTTCATTTATGACAATGCTGCTCAGATTCGTCTGAAGCAAAGAAAGAATAAAAATAAACAGATTCAGGATGAAGATGGTGGTGACGATACAAGTGATGTGATCGAAGAAGTGCCGGTATTTGTTGTTGGATCTATGGGCGACGGTAAAAGTATTATTGCTTCAAAAAGTGAATCCAGCAAAGAATATCTTGGATGGATCGTAATTACCGGCATGATTATGGCGATGGGAATGTTCTTTATGTCCTGTTTTGCACATACTTTAGAATTTGACCACATGACACCGCAGATTTTTGCGGGTGGCTGGGTATATGCAATGGTATTTTGCTATTATGTTGGATTTGCCGCTCGTGCTGCACAAGTGCCTTGTCATAGCTGGCTCCATCAGTACTGTGCACAGCTGGACGGATTTACTGGAATGTGTGCATCCATTCTTCTCCTTCCGGGAGGAATCTGGAGCATCTATATGCTGTTCCCAAGACTTTTCCCACACAATATGCACTGGGAAGGTTTCTTTGTTCTGATGAGCATCGTTGGTGTCGTAGTAGCCATTGTAAAATATTCCAATGCAGTAACCGGAAAATGCAAGATGTCTGCGATCTATATGCTCATTATGTCACTGACTCAGCTGTTTTTCGTTACCGTTAATGTGGAATACGGCATTTTACTTGGCATGCTTGCAATTTTAATTGCTTACTTTACTTATGGACGTAAGATTGAAAATGCAGAGTATCCAGAACCGGTATTTGATCTTCGTTGGTGTTCTATTGAAAATCTGGTTTACAAACCTGCTTTTAAAGTGGGATTTCCGGTATTTTTCGGAATCATCTTCCGAATTATTGATTACCTTCCGGATACAATCATTGCATTTTTCAGAGGAACCGTCTTTATGGATTCTAATCAGAAAATCTGGGATAAAGTCGGAACTCCTTTTGCATATATTATCGGTAAAGGACTTGATGATATCACTCGCGGTTTAAACCGTACCTTGCTTAAGAATCATCCATTCAAGCATTCCTTTATCAATGGAATCGCAGTTGCTAAGCAGGAAGCCAGAGCGACAACCGGTATTTTTATGAAATCCGTATCCTTTGGATTGATGCTTTTTGCCATCGGTATGATCGCTACGCTTGTCTATATGGCGTATTAGGATGCAAATGTTCTTGCAATCCGCTAATTTTTCAAGTAAACTAGAATAGTTATGGGCCATGGGTATGGTTATAACCCATGGTCCTTTTTTACATGAAATATTTAAACATTTATGATAAAGAGAAAAAGGAAGGATTTTTAGATGGACAATCAGAAATTAGCACAACTTTTATTTCCAGAAGTAACAACAACCATCGATGAAGTGGAAGCAAGATTCCCAGCAAGAGATCTTCCAGAAGGAGCACAGGTAACTCGTATGGGTCCTAGCCCAACTGGTTTCATTCATCTTGGAAACTTATACAGTGGTTTAGCAGATGAACGTATCGCTCATCAGAGCGGTGGTATTTTCTACTTACGAATTGAAGATACAGACAACAAACGTAAAGTAGAAGGTGCTGAAGACATCATCATCTCCGTATTAAAATATTTTGGCATCGAATTTGACCAGGGTGCAGGTATTGAATCTCCAGAAAGCGATGCATACGGACCATATTATCAGAGACAGCGTAAAGACATTTATCATGTATATGCAAAGAACTTAGTTGCACAGGGACTTGCATACCCATGCTTCTGTACAGAAGAAGAAATCGCACAAATCAAAGAAAAACAGACAGAACAGAAAGTCATCACAGGTTACCATACAACATGGACAAGATGTCGTGATTTAACTCTTGAACAGATTGAAGAAAAAATCGCAGCAGGTATGCCATATACCTTACGTCTTCGTTCTCAGGGGAAAGAAGGCAATGATATCATCTTCCGTGACCAGATCCGTGGCAGTGTAAAATTCCCTGAAAATATCATGGATGTCGTTATCTTAAAGAAAGATGGTATTCCAACTTACCACTTTGCACATGCAATTGATGATCATTTAATGCATACAACAATGGTTATTCGTGGAGAAGAATGGTTATCTTCTGTTCCAACACACGTAGAACTTCATAAAGTATTAGGCTTCCGCCTTCCAAAATATGCGCATACTGCACACTTAATGAAGATGGATAATGGAAACAAGAGAAAGCTTTCCAAGAGAAAAGACCCTGAATTATCCTTAGATTACTATCGTCAGGATGGTTATCATCCACAGGGCGTTAAGGTATACTTAATGACTCTCTTAAATTCCAACTTCGAACAGTGGTATGACAAACATCCAAACAGCCCAATTGAAGAATTCCCATACAGCGTTAAGAAGATGTCAAAATCTGGTGCATTATTTGACATCATGAAGTTAAATGATATCTGTAAAAACGAATTCTCCAAGTTAGAACCAGAAGATGTATATGAATTCTTACATACATGGTGTACAAACTATCATCCAGACATGGTAGATGTATACTTTGCAGATAAAGAAAAATTCATTAAGATCTTAGAGCTTACTATGGGTGTTCATCAGAAGCGTCGTCGTAAAGACTTTATCAACGCAAAACAGATTATGGAAAGCATCCACTATTTCTTTGATGCAACTTATCATATCGTAGATGAACAGAAATACGATGCAGAAACAGTAGAAGCTGTATTAAAAGCTTATCTTGCATCCTATGATCACAGTGCAGATGCAAATGGCTGGTTCAATAACATCAAGGAAATCGGTGAACAGTTTGGATTTACAGGTAATATGAGAGAATACAAGAAAAATCCGGAAAACTTCAAGGGTAATGTATCTCATATCGCAGAAATCATTCGTATCGCAACAGTTGGTCAGTCCAACTCTCCAGATCAGTGGGCAATTTATCACATCATTGGAGAAGATATGATGCGTGAAAGAATTGAAAAATATTTAGCTAAATAAGAGATTACAACAAAGGGAGTCAAATTAATGACTCCCTTATCTTTTTCTTTTACATATTAAGTGATATAATATAATATTGAAGAAGTTTAGAAAGGAACAGTTAATATGAAAATTGGCAGAAATGATCCATGTTGGTGTGGATGTGGTAAAAAATATAAAAAATGTCATGCGGCATTTGACGATAAAATCGCAAAATTTGCAAGAGAAGGACATATCGTTCCTCCTCATGATATTATCAAGACGCCAGAAGATATTGAAGGAATTAAAGAAAGTGCAAAGATCAACATTGCAGTACTTGATTATGTGGCAGAGCATATCGGACCTGGTGTTTCAACGGAAACAATTGATCAGTGGGTATATGATATTACCACTCAGATGGGTGGAATTCCAGCTCCGCTTAATTATTATGGATTCCCTAAGAGCGTATGTACTTCCATCGATGATGTAGTATGTCACGGTATTCCGGATGAAAATCGTATTTTACAGGAAGGGGAAATTGTCAATGTAGAGGTTTCCACTGTATACAAAGGATATTATTCTGATTCTTCCCGTATGTTTTGTATCGGTGAAGTATCTCCAGAAAAGAAAAAACTTGTAGAAGTTACAAAAGAGTGTGTAGAAATTGGTATTAAGAATGTAAAACCATGGACATTCTTAGGAGATATGGGTGAAGAAGTACATAACCATGCAAAAGCAAATGGTTACAGCGTGGTTCGCGAAATTGGCGGTCATGGCATCGGTCTTGAATTCCATGAAGAACCATTTGTAAGCTATGTATCCAGAAAAGGAGAAGAAATGCTCATGGTACCTGGCATGGTATTTACGATTGAACCGATGGTAAATATGGGTAAAGCAGATGTTGAAACAAATGAAGAAGATGGATGGACAGTAACAACTGCAGACGGACTTCCATCTGCACAGTGGGAAGTAACAGTATTAGTTACCGAAACAGGCTGTGAAGTATTAGTGTATTAAGTCAGGTAAAAACGAATATGGGACATAAACTGACAAAACAAGATATCGAAAAAATGAAAGAAGAAATCGTACATCGAAAGGCCGTTGTACGAAAAGCAGCATTAGAAGACGTAAAAGAAGCTCGTGCACAGGGCGATCTCAGCGAAAATTTTGAATATAAAGCAGCGAAAAAGTTCAAAAATCAGAATGAAAGCAGAATTCGTTATTTGGAACGAATGATTAAGAATGCAGAAATTTTTGAAGATACTTCAGGCGATGATGAAGTCGGAATGAATAATCGTGTGACTGTTTATTTTGAAGAAGACGATGAGGAAGAAGAATTTAAGATTGTAACAACCGTGCGAGGAGACAGTCTGCAAAACATCATCAGCATTGAATCCCCAATTGGGAAGGCGTTGCTTGGCAAAAAAGTTGGAGACCGTGTCTATGTAAAGGTGAATGACTCGTATGGATATTATCTTCAGATTCGTGCCATCGAAAAGACTACGGACGAAGATGAAGAGATCAGTCGCTACTAATGCAGATATAAAAATACAGATATGAGGTATTTATAACATGAAATTTAGCACAAGAATTACAACAGGAGAGATTTTTCAGTTTTTGATGAGTCATGCTTATGCAGGATTATCCGGAAAAATTGGTTTGGTGATCAGTTTCGTAGGGGCAGTATTATTTGTAAAAGCCCTTCCAGGCGGATTTGCAGGCAATGAAACCAATATGCTTATTTATGCAATTCTGGCAGTAACATTTACCGTGATCAACCCATTCCTGTTGTTTACAAAAGCAAAAAAACAGAAACTGACAAATCCCGCTTACAAAACAGATATGGAATATGAACTTTCTGATGAAGGAATTCATCTTCAGGCAGCAGGACAGGAAGGGGATCTTCCATGGGATTATATTGTTCAGATCAGAGAGACAAAAGGACTTTATATTTTATATACAACCAGAATCAATGCATTTATCTGGCCGAAAAAGGATGTTAATTCTGACATCATGAAATATGCACTTGCGCATATCGATACAAATCAGGTAAAATTGCCAAAAAGTATGAGAGGTTAGAGTATGATTATTGACAGCTTAGAGACACTTGATACCTTCGAGCTGGGGAAAAAGCTTGGAAAAGAAGCAAAAGCAGGCCAGGTACTCTGTCTTTATGGGGATTTAGGGGTTGGAAAAACCGTATTTACCCAAGGGTTTGCCGAAGGTCTTGAAATAGAAGAACCAATCAGTTCACCGACATTTACGATTGTGCAGGTATATGAGGAGGGCAGACTTCCGTTTTATCATTTTGATGTATACCGAATCGGTGATATTGAAGAGATGGATGAGATTGGTTATGAAGATTATGTTTACGGTGAGGGTGTTACCCTTATTGAGTGGGCAAATCTGATTGAAGAGATTCTTCCGGATCACTATATGACTGTGACGATTGAGAAGGATTTAGACAGAGGATTCGACTATCGAAGAATCACAGTGGAGGAAAGATAATATGAAATTATTAGTATTAGACAGCTCCGGGATGGTGGCTTCTGTTGCGATTATGACAGAAGATGCCTTAATCGGAGAATATACCATGAATCATAAAAAAACACATTCTCAAACTCTGCTTCCAATGTTAGATGAAGTGGTCAAGATGACAGAAACAGATCTTGAAACTATCGATGCCATTGCGATTGCAAAGGGTCCGGGCTCCTTTACCGGTCTTCGTATTGGATCTGCGACTGCAAAAGGACTTGGAATGGCACTTGGTAAGCCAATCGTATCTGTGCCAACCATTGACGCGATTGCCTATAATCTTTTTGAAAGTGATAAGGTCATCTGTCCGATCATGGACGCAAGAAGAAGCAATGTGTATACCGGAACTTATGAATGGAAAGATGGCACATTTTCTGTAATAGAAGAGCAGTGTGCAAGAAGTATTGCGGAAACAATCGAGGCAATCAATGCAATTTGCCGTCCGGTCATCTTTTTAGGCGATGCTGTTCCACTTCATAAAGAGCTTATTTTAGCAAATATTTCTGTGCCGGTTTCTTTTGCTCCACCTCACCTGTTACGTCAGCGTGCGGGCGCAGTGGGAAGTCTTGCTATGGAATATTATAAAGCGGGAATTGTGGAATCTGCGAGAGAACATGGACCAGATTATCTGAAAAAATCTCAGGCAGAGAGAGAAAGAGAAGAAAGAAATGCAAATTAGACCTTATAAAGTGGAAGATCTGGCACAAGTCGTAGCTTTGGATGAACTTTGCTTTCATGACTTCTGGTCAGAAAATAACTGGAAAGGCACAATGGGGACAGACTCCTATGCTTGCTTCGTGTTAGAAGAAGTGGATGGGAAACTAGCAGGCTTTATCCTGATTTCTTATTTGGGAGATGAGGGGGAACTGTTAAAAATCTGTGTTGCACCAGACAACCGTAAAAAAGGACTGGGAAGTCTGCTGCTTGATAAAGCGATAGAAAGCTGGCAGGCATCTGGGGTACAGACGGTTTTCTTAGAAGTAAGAGAGAGTAATGTATCTGCACGCGCTTTATATAGAAAGAAAGGATTTGCAGAAATAGGTATTCGTAAGAATTATTATGACAGACCAAAAGAGCATGCTGTGATTGAACAGGCGACTTTTTCGCTTTGATGATACCTTTGTTTTTTACACGAGCATGTATCATTAACATATAATATAGATGAACATAGATAGAAAGGAAACGTTATGCTTGATGTTTGCTTACTGGGAACTGGTGGTATGATGCCACTTCCTTATCGTTATCTTACATCGTTGATGGCAAGATTTAACGGCAGCAGTATTTTAATTGACTGTGGTGAGGGAACCCAGGTTTCCATTAAAGAAAAAGGATGGAGCTTAAAGCCGATCGATGTGATTTGTTTTACGCATTATCATGCAGATCATATTAGTGGACTTCCAGGGCTTTTACTTGGAATTGGCAATACAGAGAGAACAGAACCGATTTTAATGATCGGACCACGTGGTCTTGCCCATGTAGTAAATTCTCTTCGTGTGATTGCCCCAGAGCTTCCATTTGAAATAAAATTTTTAGAATTAACCGAGAATATTCAGTCCATCCAAATGGAAGGGTATGAAATTGAAGCCTTTCGTGTTCAACATGGAATTGCCTGCTATGGATACAGCATTAAGATTCCTCGCGCAGGTAAATTTGATGTAGCAAAGGCGAAAGAAAATAATGTTCCATTAAAATGCTGGAATATGCTCCAAAAAGGCAATGTGGTAGAAATGGACGGTGTGACTTATACACCAGATATGGTTCTGGGTGGAGAACGTAAAGGATTAAAGCTTACCTATACGACAGATACCCGTCCGATTCCTCGTATCGCAGAGTGCGCAAAGGGTGCAGATCTTTTTATCTGTGAAGGCATGTATGGAGAAGAAGAAAAACTTGCAAAAGCAAGAGAACATAAACATATGACATTTTATGAAGCTGCACAGCTTGCGAAAAATGCAGAGGTTAGCGAGATGTGGCTGACCCATTACAGTCCTTCTCTGGTTCGTCCGGAACCATTTATGGCAAAGGTGAAATCGATTTTTCCAAAGGCCAAGGCAGGAAAGGACCGTAAATCTGTGACGCTTACATTTGAGGAAGAATAAAGGGAGAATATTATGGAAGAACAGATTAAAATTCTTGCAATTGAATCCTCCTGCGACGAAACAGCAGCGGCTGTCGTTGTAAATGGGAGAGAAGTAAAATCGAATGTGATTTCTTCTCAGATTGAACTGCATAAATTATATGGAGGCGTTGTTCCTGAGATTGCTTCCAGAAAACATATTGAAAAAATCAATCAGGTAATTGAAGAAGCCTTAGAAGAGGCCGGTGAGACCTTAGATTCCATTGATGCAGTTGCAGTTACCTATGGACCAGGGCTTGTTGGTGCTCTTTTAGTTGGCGTGGCAGAAGCAAAAGCCATTGCTTATGCAAAAAAGAAACCATTAGTCGGGGTTCATCATATTGAGGGACATATCAGTGCTAACTATATTGAACATAAAGACTTAGAACCACCATTTATGTGTCTTGTTGCTTCCGGTGGACATTCTCATCTTGTAAAAGTAATTGACTACGGTAAATATGAAATTATCGGTCGAACAAGAGATGATGCTGCAGGAGAAGCATTTGACAAAGTGGCCCGCGCAATTGGTCTTGGTTATCCTGGCGGCCCGAAAATTGACAAATTAGCCCGTGAAGGAGACAAAAAGGCGATTACCTTCCCACAGGCAAAGGTAAATGGTGCGCCAAATGATTTTAGTTTTAGCGGACTGAAATCTGCTGTGTTAAATTATCTGAATAAATGCAAGATGCAGAATGTAGAGGTAAATAAAGCAGATGTTGCTGCTTCCTTCCAGGAATCTGTTGTAGATGTGTTATCAGAACACGCAATAAATGCTGCTCTAGAACATGGTTTAGATAAGGTGGCAATTGCGGGCGGTGTTGCCTCAAACAGTGCACTTCGTGCAAAAATGGCAGAAAAATGTGAAAAACATCACTTAAAATTCTATTATCCATCTCCGGTTTTATGTACGGATAATGCTGCAATGATTGGGGCTGCTGGATATTATGATTATAAAAAAGGCATCAGAGACGGACTTGATTTAAACGCGGTACCGAATTTGAAGATCGGTCAGCGATAAAGGAGTTTTTATGAAAAAAGAAAAAATCGTTGCAATTGTCCTGGCGGCAGGTGAGGGGAAACGTATGGGAAGTGGTATCCCTAAACAGTATATGATTATCAAATCCCGTCCAATGGTATATTATTCATTGAAAGTTTTTCAGGAAAGTGAAGTAGATGAAATTGTTCTCGTAACAGGAGAAGATGAAATCAAGTACTGTAAGCAGTATATCGTGGATAAATATCATTTTACAAAGGTTACGCAGATTGTGGCAGGTGGAAGTGAACGCTATGAGTCTGTATATCATGGACTTCAGGCTGTGGAAGATGTGGATTATGTATTGATTCATGACTGCGCTCGTCCGATGATCAATCAGAGAATTGTTACGGATTCGATTCGTGGTGCAAAACAGTTTCATGCCTGTGTAATCGCTGTACCTGCAAAAGATACCATTAAAGTTGTGGATATCAATGGATACGCGAAAGAAACTCCGCCAAGAAAAGATTTGTGGGTAGTTCAGACTCCACAGAGCTTTGAATATGATATTGTCAAAAAAGCCTATGAAAAGTTGATCGAAGTAGGAGATACGACTGCTACGGACGACGCTATGGTAGTAGAACGTTACAGTGGTGTAAAAGTAAAAATGATGATCGGCTCTTATGACAATATTAAAGTAACAACTCCAGAAGATGTAAAAACCTGTATGGCTTTCCTTCGGACACGAAAAGTTTTTCATGCATTACATGAAATTCATGACCGAATTATCTGGGTACAGATGAAGTTATATCAGATGAGTTATCATATGAGAAGGAAATAGTGGTCGACATTTTTAGGTGCAAATGTGGACAAAGTGTGCATAAACTGTTGGTAAATCCGTGGATTATGTGGGTAATTTGTGGATTTACCAGCTTTTTTCGTGGATAAAAATCTTTTAAAAAAACTTCAAAAAAAGTGTTGACTTTTGTATTTTTGGATGGTAATATATCACTTGTCGCTAAGGAAAACACAGCAGCGTTGGTTCGCAAGAGCTGATTTCGAGGCGAAAAAACATATGAGTAAATATGCGATCTTGAAGGATTATAAAAAAGATGAAAAAAGCTCTTGACAAGCACTGAGAAGTCTGATAAGATAGATGAAGTGCTGACGCGAGGAAGCAACTTGGAGAGGTGTCCGAGCGGTTTAAGGAGCTAGTCTTGAAAACTAGTGATCCTGAAAGGGACCGTGGGTTCGAATCCCACCCTCTCCGGTCATTACAACTAAACATTGTAATCATATTTAACTTACTTGGAGAAGTACCCAAGTGGTTGAAGGGGCTCGCCTGGAAAGCGGGTAGGTCGTTAATAGCGGCGCGAGGGTTCAAATCCCTCCTTCTCCGTTGGATTTTTTCCAAACAGTAAGAATCGAACATTGAAAACTAAACAATCACAGATCCTTGAAAATTCTAATGAGATTTTCA
>JAKSRP010000060.1 GCA_024403555.1 Lachnospiraceae bacterium
ATAGAGCCCTTAACATGGTCATATTTGGTAATGCATATTCCGGAGTCAATTTTATCGCCTAAGTAGTCGCTAGCAGTTTTTGCCATCTGCCAGGCTGCTTTGCCAGCAGCCACAAGAATAAGGCGGCCGCTTGAAAAACCACCGTTTTCCTGTTTATATTTCAAAGCTTTTCTAACGGCTTCATCTGGTAATACCTGTCTAATCGATTCTTGAATAATGTAATCTGCTTCTTCTCTTAGTGTCATTGTATTCATTCCTGCTCCTGTCATTGTTTGATGCGACTATTTAAAGTATTTCTTTCTATGTCCATCTTAACAAAGAATTAACTGAAATGATATAATGGAACGAATGCATTGCAAGGCAATGCATTCGTTCGAAAGAAATTTCAGAGGAAATTTCTTTCTTCATTAGACTGTAATGCATTGCTGTGCAATGCATTCGTTCGAAAGAAATTTCAAAGGAAATTTCTTTCTTCATTAGGTCTCTAGGAGGTTTAAAAGAATGATACACGTAATCGTGATTCTTTTGGCAAGTGTATTTATTATACTGATGCTTATACTTTATTTGGTAGGAATTAAAAGAGCACAGAGAGAAGTGCTTAAACAGTTGGAAGAAAACATTCGATTAACAGAAGATATAAAACTGATTGCTTCATTAAGCCGCGAGTATGATTCAATACACATGGCTGATTTGGATAAAGGCATATTAACCACAATCAGAATGTCATCCGGAATGGAACGTGAGAATTTTGTTTCTGAAGAAGGTCCTTTCGTGGAGACGGTTGAAGCTATGATTAATCAATTTGTTGTACCGGATGAGAGAGAAGCTTTCCTTCGTTTTGTAGATGTAGAAGCTTTGAAAAAAAGGATGGAAGAAAAAAGAGTTTTCTCTTATCGTTACGCAATTGTGCCGGATGAGAGCGGACATTATATTTTTGAAATGACTTTTGTTAATGCCAGTGAAGCTACAGATAAGCATAAATTGGTTATAGGCGCAAAATGCATTGATGAAATTCTGAAAGTAGAACGAGAAAAGGGTCAGTATAGTGAGGCATTGCTTCACGACAGTGCATTCTTTTATGAATTTGACGTAACAGACGGAAGAATTTTGGGAGATTACAGTGCAGCTGAAGGATATGATCCATTATTTGGCCTGCAAATAGATTTCCCAATTCGCTATGATGATTTTAATCGTATACGCACTGAAAAATTAGGGATGGTTTCGATAACTGATCGAGAAACAATTTATTGGACCTGTGAAGGTTTGCAAAAGGCCTATGAAATGGGTAAACGTTCTTTGGAGCTGAGATATTCCTCAGAGCAGCTTAATATGTCTTGGAGAGCAACCATTATTTTGACAGAAGATCTTACAAGCCATCATTTGCATGCTGTGTATATTTGTAAGGATATTACGGAGACGGTGGAAGCGGAAAGGGAGCAAAGATACGAACTGGAAAGAGCTCTTGCTGAGGCAAAACGTGCAAATGCGGCAAAATCGGAATTTTTATCCAGAATGTCACATGATATTAGGACGCCAATCAATGGTATTATTGGACTCTTAGAAATTAGTGAGAAGCATAAGGATGATGTAGAACTTGTTAATGCAAACAGGCAAAAGGAGCGTGTTGCAGCAAGACATCTTCTTAGTCTGATTAATGATGTTTTAGAGATGAGCAAATTAGAAGATGATAAAACTGAACTTCCCTATGAACCCTTTAATATTTCAAAAGTATGTGAAGAAACATTAACCATTTGTAGCATTCGTGCTAAAGAAAACGGTATTACATCAATGGATGATGGTGGTAAAAACCTGAAATATCCGGATGTTTATGGTAGTTCACTTCATTTAAAACAGATTCTCATGAATCTGATCAATAATGGAATTAAATATAATAAACCGGGTGGAAATATATTTGTTGGTGTGGATTTGAAAAGCTTCGACGACGAGAATGTAGTTTATGATTTTGTTGTTAAAGACACAGGTATTGGAATTAGCAAATCTTACCTGGAACAGATTTATGAACCATTTACGCAAGAAAGAAACGATGCCAGAAGCAGATACCAGGGAACCGGTATGGGCATGGCAATCGTAAAATCTTTGGTTGATAAGATGAAGGGAACAATCAAATGCGAGAGTGAAGTTGGAGTTGGTACAACCTTCACGGTAACAATTCCTTTCAAAATCAATCATACTGTGTCTAATGTTTCATTAGAAGAAGTGAATGGTAAACAGACAATCGAAGGTATGAATATTCTTTTGGTTGAGGATAATGAGTTAAACATGGAAATCGCACAAACGATTTTGGAGGATGCCGGTGCAATTATCACCTGTGCTGAAAATGGCCGAATAGCTTATGAAATGTTCCTTGAAAAACGCGCGGGTTCATTCGATGCGATTTTGATGGATATTATGATGCCTGAAATGGATGGCTATGCCGCTACAGTAAAAATCAGACAGTCTGACAAAGCAGATGCGAATAGTATTCCAATTATCGCAATGACTGCAAATGCTTTTGCAGAGGATGTACAAAAAGCAAAAGAAGCAGGTATGAATGAGCATCTACCAAAACCATTGCAGGTGGATAAATTGATTTCAATTTTAGCGAATTATCGATGATATGAAGAAATAGAGTAATTTGCATGACACAGAAAGAAGCTAAAGTAATCCTTGGTATTATGCAGGATGTAACAGAGGAACAACTAAAGAAACGTTATCGATATCTGATGCAAAAAGTTCATCCGGATGCGGTGGAAGCACATGATTATCCCTACGAAGCAAATGAGATTAACGTAGCATATGAATATATGCTTGAGGAGTTGAAAAAACGTCAGACTAAGGTAGATAAGCGGCTTAAGAAGAAAGAAGAAGAGCGCATAAAATGGAATGCACCAACAAATCAAAATGCCTATGCTGAGCGTGAAATATACCAGTATTTTGAAGATGCAGATGGGGAGAGGGTTGGAATTGTATCAGTAGATTTTGGAAAGTATATTTGGACTACAGATGAAGATTTTCCCTTGTTCCTTAAGAGCTTATATAAACTTAGTAAAGATATTATTGCTGCAGATGATGAGAGAAAGGGGATAAATCGCAGTTCAGATATCGATTTGATGGCAGACATTGCATATTTATTGTCTGGACAGTTTATTAGTGCGGATACAACGCTTTCACTGATGCGGGCGGAGGATGGTGTATACGGTGATGAGAAGATTTATTACACCAAAGGAGTATTAGAGTGGGAGCGTGTATGGGAAGAGGGAAAGTATGAAAGCGGAGTTATTCTTTTCCCAGCCTATGTCAAGAAGCATCGACTCTATGTATGTGATGACAGGAAACATGTTCTTGGTTATCTAAGTTTTAAGGATGATCGGCTTTTGTTTGGCATTATTCCCCTTTTTGAAAGAAGAGTAGTCCAGATAAAGATGCAGATGGGACAAAAAGCGTCTGAAGTTGATCTGTGGATTCGAAAACTGCCGGAAACAGAAGAGAGTGGAATTGATAGTATTAATTTAAAAATTGAACAAAGATTGGCAAGATAGAAAAACACCTTTCCGTTACTAGAGCGGAAAGGTGTTTACATTTTAGCATTTAAACATCGATTTAAAATCGAACTAAATCATATATTACGAATTAAAGTTTATTCTCGTTCTTAAGCTCGTTCATTCTCATTGCACGAACCTTAAGTGGAAGACCCCAAAGAGTGATGAAACCTTCTGCATCATGGTGGTCATACATATCACCTGTTGTGAAGGAAGCAAGAGATTCACTGTAAAGGGAATATGGAGAAGTAGTACCGGCTTTGATGATATTACCTTTGTAAAGTCTGAGTTTTACTTCGCCTGTTACGTACTGCTGTGTAACGTTTGTGAAAGCAGTGATAGCTTCACGAGCAGGTGTAAACCATTTACCTTCGTAAACAAGTCCAGCCATCTTGTTGCCAAGATCTTTCTTAAGAGCGATTGTGTCTCTGTCAAGAACTAACTCTTCAAGCTGCTGATGAGCTTCCATAAGAATTGTTCCACCAGGTGTCTCATATACACCACGGCTCTTCATACCAACAACACGGTTCTCTACGATATCAACAATACCGATACCATATTTACCACCAAGAGTATTCAGTGTGCGGATGATATCAGAAACTTTCATCTTTTCGCCATTTACAGATGTAGGAACACCTTTTTCAAATGTGATTGTTACATCAACAGACTCATCAGGAGCCTTCTCAGGTGTAACACCAAGAACTAACATATGATCGTAGTTAGGAGCCTTGGATGGATCTTCAAGCTCAAGACCTTCATGGCTGATGTGCCATAAGTTTCTGTCACGGCTGTAAGACTGGTCTGTTCCGAAAGGAAGATCGATACCGTGTGCTTTACAGTAGTCGATTTCAGCCTGACGGGAATCCATGTTCCATCTGTCATCTCTCCAAGGAGCGATTACTTTGATATCAGGAGCAAGAGCTTTGATACCAAGTTCGAAACGAATCTGGTCGTTACCTTTACCTGTTGCACCATGGCAGATAGCAACAGCGTTTTCTTTTCTTGCTACATCTACAAGAGCTTTAGCAATACCAGGACGAGCCATTGCTGTACCCATGAGGTATTTGTGCTCGTATACAGCACCTGCCTGTACGCAAGGCATGATGTAATTCTCAGCAAAATCATCTGTAATATCTTCGATGTAGAGCTTAGATGCACCTGAAAGCTGTGCACGTTCATCTAATCCGTCAAGCTCTTCACCCTGTCCGCAGTCGATACAACAGCAGACTACTTCATAACCGTAGGTTTCTTTTAACCAGGGAATGATAGCTGTGGTATCAAGTCCGCCGGAATAAGCTAATACAACTTTTTCCATAATAAATCCTTCTTTCTGTAGAAATATATTTTAGGTCGACAAACTGCCGATTAAAATCCCATACTGATAAATATATCCTAAAAAGATAGCATTTTCAAGATGTGAGGCTTGCTTTAATCCATTTAGATGGATAAAATATGAATAGTTATGCAAATTATGCAGAAAGTTATACATAGATTGGAGCAAAAAAATGCCAGTATTTGATTTTAATGGTAAAAAAGAAGACGCAAAGGTTGAAGTAACCTACACAACCTTTCAGTCAAATATGAAAGAAGCAAACAAGGATCATCCGATTATCATACTTAGCAATAAATCCGGAAAGCTGGTGCATCATTCCAGTGGTACTTTTACAAGTCCTGTAAAAGGTTCTTCTTTTATCCTGGAATCAGCAGGAGAAGAAGTGTATGAAGATATTTTAAAGATTGATTCCAGGTTTGTATCTTTGGTGAAATGGCTTGGTGAGAATCATATTACGGTGAGATTATCAGGTGCCAACACAGAAGAAGGAT
Organism: Lachnospiraceae bacterium; assembly: GCA_024403555.1. Taxonomy (GTDB): domain Bacteria; phylum Bacillota; class Clostridia; order Lachnospirales; family Lachnospiraceae; genus Fimousia. The sequence continues at coordinate 5,364 of JAKSRP010000060.1, forward strand.
ATGGTATCTATAAAATTCAAGAAATGGGTGTCAACGTAAGAGGTGCAAAGCTAGCCGGTCAGAATGGTTTCTTACAGTTTATGATTCAGAGACTGTTCCAGAGTGATGCGCCTTCAGAGGAAGAAGTTGATATCGATGACATGGAAGATGCAGACAGCATGAAGT
>JAKSRP010000061.1 GCA_024403555.1 Lachnospiraceae bacterium
ACCTGTAGCATGACATAATGGAGCTGGCATGTACATAACATCGTCATGTCCACGACCAAGTTCTTTATTAAATGTATCTTCACTGTAACGAATGTTATCGTGAGTAAGTAATACACCTTTTGTGCCACCTGTTGTACCAGAAGTACAAAGAATCAACATAATGTCCTGTGCACTTACACGAGCGTAAAGACTCTTATCCATTGGTTCATATTTTTCGAAGATTTCTCGGAAGGAGATACCTTCATGACCTTCTGGAATAGGAGACTCATTATCCATGTAAACAACTGCTTTGACATTTGGATTTGTTTCTCTAACTTTTTCAATACGTCCAACATAATCTTTTGGTCCGATTGTTGTAGGTCCAAGATATGCGACGGAACCTGTCATTTCCATGAATCTTCCAATATCAGGAGCCTGGAATGTCATTTCCATTGGATGGGAAACACAACCTAATTTCCAGGCAGCGATCATAGTAACAGGGAATTCATAACGAATGGCAAGCTGATATGTGAGAGTATCCCCAGCTCTAACGCCCTGCTCATATAAATATGCAGCAAGACGAGAAGACATATCATCCATCTGAGCATATGTAAAACGATTACCGGAATCATCAATTACATACTCACTGTCAGGATATTTTGCTAAAGTAGCTTCCCAGCAATCCAACATAGTTGTATCATTCCAGTAGCCTTTGGCAAGATATTCTTCTTTCATAGCCTGGTTGATTTTCATTTCATCAAACATAGCTCAACACTTCTTTCTGTTATTTTCTCAAAATACGCACTTCATCTCCCCTGCAAAAAAATGCAGAGGAGACCAATTTTTGTATCTATAAATTGTCCTAATTTAAGTATCTAAAGATTAGTTAGATGTCCAGTTAAGACCTTTTTCACCCTGAACGGAACCGTCAGCGATAGCTGCTTCGATCTGTTCTTCTGTGTAGCCAAGTTCAGTCATGATGGATTTTGTATGAGCACCCTGGGATCCGCCGATTACGAATTCTGGAGTTCCCATGGATTCGAACTGAATTGGGTTAGGAGCAAGGATTCTGTCACCACTTGGGTAAGGAATCTTAACGAGCATATCGTTAGCCCATGCCTGTTCATCTTCGTAGATGTCAACTGGTTCGTTAGCTGCTTCACATGGCATATCGTTTTCTTTGAACATCTTCATTAATTCAGCTCTTGTGAATTTAGCGATCGCTGCATCCATAACGTCGATAACTTCGTTGTTTAAGCCAGCTGCGTTCATATCTGCACATTTTTTGTAAACGTCAGGTTTTTCAAGCATTTCTGGGCAACCGATTAATGTGAAGAATTTTTCGTAGTCACGGTCATATTCTGGACAGCATACACATACCCATTTGTTATCTTTTGTACGGAATACGTTGTTGAATGGGTTAACTACTTCTTTACGGCTCTTTGGATACTGGTTACCATACTGAGCGGAGATGATACCTGTGGAAAGAGCGTAGATAGCTGCATGCATAAGGGAGATAGTAACTCTGTCACCTTTACCTGTTTTGGATTTCTGGTAAAGAGCTGCACAGATACCGGAAGCAAGTGCCATGGAAACCTGGAAATCACCAAAACCGTTTGTTGGGATCATAGGAGCATCGCCACGGTTAACAGTTGTACCAAATACACCACCACGAGCCATGTAGCATGTTACGTCGAAACCAGCTGTGTCTTTTTCAGGACCTTTTTCGCCATAACCAGTTACCTGAGCGAAGATAAGGTGTGGGAATTTTTCATGTAATGTTTCCCAGTCAAGACCAAGGTTTCTTAAGGATTTGTTTCTTGTGTTTGTTACGAATACATCAGCTTCTGCTAATAATTTGTAAGCAACTTCACGACCTGTTTCGGATTTAAGGTTAAGAGTGATGAATTTTTTGTTTAAGTTAGCAACATCGAATGCAAGGTTTTCATCGTTTGTGAAAGGCATGTTAAATACAGCACCCTGTGTACGAGCTGGATCACCTTTACCGGATTCAATTTTGATAACGTCAGCACCCCATTCGCCGAGTACACGAGCTGTAGTAGGAGCAGCAAGATATGTTGTTAAGTCAATAACTTTAACGCCCTGTAATGGTTTCATGAGCTTATTTCCTCCTAAAAAACAAAATATAATTTTAGAATAAAAAACCTATAACGCAGAAAACAGTTTCATTTTTTACATAAAAATCCTGTGAAAATTTACATAAAAACCAAACTTATTTTTCCCTTGCAATTATTTGTTTTTCTTATATATCAAAGTAAAAATTGAGGTCGTCAGGTCTAAACCTAACGACCTCATGTATATGAATCAAATCATTCTATTCAAATTATCGAATTCATATTTAAATCGAATACATTTCTAAAAGTTATAATTAGATAACGTATTTGATTTCGCCATGATGGTTTACACATTCACGAGCGATTGTGATTCTCTGAACGGAAGGAGCACCTTCTTCTAACCACATAGCACGTGCATCACGGTAAAGTCTTTCAGCTGGGCCAAATTTGAAGTCTTCGAAGTAACCGATACCACCACAGATTTCTAACATTTCATCAGAAACGAGACGTGTGGAGTCGATGGAGAATAATTTAGCGATAGCAGCTTTTTCTGTGATGTATTCGCCTGTTGGGTTTTCCATGAAGGATTTAGCGAAATCGTAAACGATACAACGAAGAGCATGTGTCATCATCTGCATGTTAGCGATTTTGAATTTGATCATCTGACGCTGGATGATTGGTTTGCCGAATGTTACACGATCTGCAGCATAGTCAAGAGCGATTTCTAACATTCTCTGGCACATACCAAGGTTGGAAGCAGCGATGTGTGCACGGGATACGGAAAGGGAGTGCATAGCAACTTCAAGACCCTGACCTTCTTTACCTAAGAGGTATTTTTTGTCAACTACACAGTCTTTGAAGATAAGATCGCCATGACCAGCACCACGACAGCCCATCATATGAGGCATATCAACAACTTCGAAACCTTCGATTCCCAGTGGAACGAAGAATGCAGATAATCTGTCATCTTTCATGGATTCTGGGTTTGTTACAGCGATAACGTATGCGAATTCGCAGCAGTCTGTATGGGAAATAAGAGTTTTTTCACCATTGAGAACGTAGTCACCGTTTTCGTTTTTGATAGCTGTTGTATGAAGGTCAGCACCTGTACCACCAGAAGCTTCTGTTAAAGCGAAGCATGTGAATACTTCTTTGTTCTGGAATTTAGGCATATATTCAGCTTTTAATTCGTCACTGCCGTAGTCGTCTAAGATTCTCCAGTTAAGGTCTAATGCATAGTGAAGGTGCATTCTCATACCGCCAGGACCGCGGGAGAACTCTTCCTGAACCTGAAGGATTTCTAATTCGTTAAGACCATATCCGCCGTACTCTTCTGGTAATGCACAACGATAGATATCGTTTTCAATTGCTAAATCATAGAATTCCTGTGGGAATACGTTTGTTACTTCAACTTCTTTCTGGATTTCTTCGAATGGACCCTGTGCTAATGCACGGATTTTTAAGAGATATTCCTGAAATTCTGCCTGAGATAATTTGCTCATTTTTTCTTCCTCCTTAAAAAATGTTAAGTTTTTTTGTATCTTAATTCTACAATATTGACAAAAAAACTACCAATCGTTCTTTTTTTAGAATTCTTCATTTTCCATAGTGTTTTCTTATACTTACTTATAAATATGTATACATTTCACAAATATTTTCCTTCTTACCACCACAAATATGCACAATCTCAGACCAATTTTTTGCACTTTTTTATCTTTTTTAACCCATTTCCCACTTTTTTCCATAACTCCAAATTAAAAAAAGGGTCTCTGATACGACAGAAATATAAGAAACCCTATTGAAACTATTTGTTCTGCTTATATTTTGACATTTCCACAATAAATACATAAATCTTTTTTATATATTGTTACGAATCTCCATATTCAGCAGATTGCACAATAATATATTTATTAATTTTGTACACAAATTGGATTACCCTCTTTATTTTTTCATTTTATGTCTCGTTATTTTGTATTTTCATTTTTTTTACTATCATATTATCAATAATTAAATTTTTAACACTCTTTTACTGTCTTTTTACCACCATAACAAAAGTGCCTTCCATACACATCATAACCTTAAATCTTTATGATGCCATGTTTTTTTCCATAAAAAAAGGAAGGCTTTATTCGCCTTCCTTCTCTACATAGATTCCATTGATCTTTGTTTCCAATGTCGCTTCTTTGCCACGAAGTTCTTTTGTCTTATAATCGTCAGCAAAGGTGATTGTCATCGTAAAAGTATCGCCTGGATGATGACCGATCAGCTGCTCTTCCATGCCATTTAACAATTTGTGGTCTCCAATGGTAACATCCATCCCCTGTCCCTGGGTTGATCCATTTTCAATGGCTTCTCCATCTACATAGCCATCAAAATCGATATTGATCATATCGCCATCCTTAGCAGTAAGAGAGTCATCCTGAGACATAACCATCTCCTTCTTGACAGGTTCCGGATTGGCCTTTTTCAGCTTAAATCCATAGATTGCAAAAATTGCTACAATAATTAATGATCCATAGTAAGCATATACCCTGATCTTGTTCTTTAATGCTCTATCCATAGTCTTCCCTTTCTGTTTACTTATTCAGGACAGACGAATCAGCACCAAGATATCTGATCAACCACTCTGCGGCCTCCTCTTCATCAATCCCGTCGAGACATATCAATAGCTTCTTCTTATAAACGATTTTTTCGCGAAAAGCCATCATATCGATTACACTCTTCATATTTATATATCGCTTATTCGAAATTATGTCAATATTGCAAGCGCATTTTCCAGCATGACTTACAAGTTTTGTCACATAAAACATGTCCCATTCTTTCGGGTTTATAGCAATATTTATCTTTTTCATTATACTCCTTTATTAAGGTTGTGTCCTACATACCCACACTACTACAACCTTAGAACCTCCAGCGGAGGCAAGATCCGGCAGAAAAACAAGATACTTTTAAAGGTCCCACACTTCAGCATCTTATTCCATTGCCGTTTTTATATAATTTACTCCCTTTCACACAGTCAGTTTAAATAACTATCCTGTATACATAATAATCTCTTACGCAAACCTGCATAAGACGCTCCGTCTGCATAATTTAAATAACGCTGATTCATACCATAAGATATGAATCAGCGCCTTTTACTTAATACTTAAGATATGTTATTGTAATAAGATATGTTGTTGTTTAAATCTTATTTGTATTCTTTCTTAAGACATTTAGCGATTGTTGTTCTCT
>JAKSRP010000062.1 GCA_024403555.1 Lachnospiraceae bacterium
CCATTTCCCTCATCTCTTTTAATGCCTTCAGCTGCTGACTAACTTCCTCACGCAAACGGATAACATCGTCATACATATTTCCACAGCCTGCACGATAATGTGCTACTTCTTTTGCCTTAATCAATCGATCGATTCCATACAATGGGATACGTCGGTAATCCCCTACAATACGACCGCGTCCATAGGTATCCGGCAGGCCTGTTACTACATGTGTCTTTCTTGCAAGTCGCATTTCTGGAGTATACGCACCAAATACCGCATCATTATGTGTTGTAACATATTCTGTAAAGATCTTTTTTAATTCTGGATCAATTTCATATCCATAAGTTTCTGCTGCTTTCACTGCCATTTTAATTCCACCATATGGCATAAATGCTCTTTTTAATGGCTTATCTGTCTGAAGTCCCACTACTTTCTCCAGATCCTTTAATTCTTCACTGATATATCCTGGACCATATGCGGTAAGTCCTGAAACTACTTTTGTCTCACATTCAAGAACACCACCTTTTGCACGTTCCTCTTTCTGCAGTTTCTGTACGTGTTCCCAGAGTTTTTTTGTTCCTTCTGTAGGATCTTCCAGAAATGATTCATCTCCGTCAAATGGTTTGTAATTCTTCTGGATAAAATCACGTACATTGATTTCTTCTTTCCATATTTCACCGTGGAATCCATCCCACGCACCTTTGCTATCATATTTACCAGGGTTTGTCATTGGCATAGCATTGTCCTCCTGTCATAATTTATCTTATATTTACAGAAGCCATAACTGGAACGAATCCGTTATGGCCTCTGTTTCTTAGGAAAAGGATTATGTAACTTATTATTTGATGAATTTTACTTCCGGATAGATTGCCTGCTTAGCAGCTTCTTTCTTCTGGTTGAAGATTACTTTGTTTTCTTCGAAAAGGTTGCGGCCTTCTGTATCGATAGATACGATAAGTGGACCGAATTCTTTTACTTTGCTGCACCACAGAGTCTCTGGCATACCCAGTTCATCCCAGTGATGTTCTGCAATGTATTCAACTTCTGTAGCTGCTACTACTGCACAGCCTGCAGGGAATACACAGTGGATCGCACCGAATTCTTTACATGCACGTTCTGTGTTTGGTCCCATACCGCCTTTACCAACGATTACACGGACACCTGTCAGTTTTGTGAATTCGTATTCGAATTTTTCCATACGCATGGATGTTGTAGGTCCGATAGAAACCATTTCATAATCATCCTCTGTACCTTCGATCTTACGAACGATTGGGCCGGCATGGAAGATTGCCTTATCCTTGATATCATATGGAAGTTCTCTTCCGTATTCAACCAGACGACGGTGAGCAACGTCACGACATGTCATAAGATCACCATCAAGCCAAACAATATCACCAATTTTAATATCTTTAAGATCCTCTGCGCTTACAGGTGTAATGAGAACCTTCTTATCTCCTCTAATTTCGATCATTTTGATTACCTCCGATTATGCGTTAAAGTTCCATGTGGAATGAGTATCACAAGTTACAGTAAGATCCGGGTTAACTACGATGTGACCACGACGGTGTGACCAGCATCCAACGTTTACAGCAACACCGATTGCAGACGGATGACGTGCTGTATTTTCAATGTTAACACCCATAACTGAATATTTTCCGCCCATACCCTGAGGTCCAAGGCCGATTGCATTGATACCATCCTCAAGTAACTTTTCCATCTTAGCCGCGTTGGCATTATCATTGTGCGAACCAATATTTCTCATCAGTGCCTTCTTGGAATTCAGAGCTGCTGTTTCAACAGAGGTACCTACACCAACGCCAACGAGAAGTGGAGGACATGCATTTAAGCCGTAGCTTGTCATCTGATCAAGAACGAAGTCTGTAACACCTTCATATCCTGCACCTGGCATGAGAACCATCGCTTTTCCAGGAAGCGTACATCCGCCGCCTGCCATGTATGCGTAGATCTCACACTGATCACTGTTTGGAACGATATCCCACCATACAGTTGGTGTTCCCTTACCAACGTTTCTCTTTGTGTTATACTCATCGAATGTTTCAACTGAATTGTGACGAAGTGGTGTAGCAAATGTAGCCTGAACTACTGCTTCTTTTAAGAGAACTTCCAGTTCATTGATGTATGGAAAGTTTGTTCCGCATTTCAGCCAGAACTGGATCACACCTGTATCCTGGCAGCTTGGACGGTCAAGCTCTACCGCAAGCCCCTGGTTCTTTGTCATTGTTTCATAAAGAACTTTTGGAAGAGCATCTGTTTCCTGAGAACCAAGATCTTCTAACTTAGCAACTACATCATCCGGTAATTTTTTACCGATATGGCCTACGAAATCAGCCACCATGTCTGTTAACAGCTTTACGCCTTCTTCTTTTGTCATAATAGACCTCCTGTTTTTTATAAACTTAAATTATATTGTTTGTATCTTATGGATAGAATGGGAAGAGGATTGGAAGTAATACCATACAGATTACGAAGGATACCAGGATCAGTGGTAAACCAGCTTTCACATAATCTTTGAATTTGTATCCGCCAAGACCTACTACCATTGTATTTGCAGGCATGCCGATTGGTGTTGCATATGCACAGGAACCTGCGATAACTGTTGCGATAACAACTGCACGTGGATCTGCGCCAAGGCTCTGAGCAAGGGATACAGCGATTGGAACCATAAGTGCTGTAGTTGCTGTGTTTGACATGAAGTTTGTCAGAGCACAGGTTACAATGAAGATAACAAGCAGAAGGATGATTGGATTTGGATTAGCTCCAAGAAGACCCACTATCTTATCTGCAACAAGTGTACCAGCGCCTGTTGTATCCAGGGCTTTTGCAAGTGCAAGAGAACCACCAAAAAGTAAAACAACTTTTAAATCAATAGAAGCAAGTGCTTCTTTTTCTGTAAGAACGCCTGTAAGAACAAGGATAACTGCTCCGATGCATGCAGAAACCTGGATCTTGATACCAATCTGGTCTTCAAAAATCATGGCAAGGATAACTACGATCAACACAACTAATGATACGATCTGCTTCCACTGTGGAACATTGCTGAAGTCTTTCTGTCCTTCAACTGCCGCTCCATTTGCACCTTTTCCATCCGGAAGGAATCTATAGCCGATAAATACGAAGTAGATAATTCCCAGGATAAGCATTGGAACACCTACCGGTGCATACATGAAGAAGCTTGTGCTAAGACCTAATTCCTGAAGTGCGTTAACACCCATCAGGTTACCAGGTGCTCCTATGATAGAAAGGTTTCCACCAAGGGCTGCTGCAAATACCAGAGGCATCAGAAGACGGCTTCTGGAATATCCGGATTCATCTGCGATACCGCAAACTACAGGAATCAGAACTGCTGCTGTACCTGTGTTAGATAAGAACCCAGACATAACTCCTACGATTACCATGATTGCTACAATGAGCATCTTTTCTGTCTTGGCAAACTTTGTTACGATACCACCGATCTTGTTTGCCATACCTGTTTCAAAAAGTGCCTGTCCTACTACGAACATGCCAACGCAGAGGATTACATTACTGTTTACGTACTGTGAAAATGTGGTTGTTGCATCCAGGACACCGGTCAGAGTAAGACCGAGAGCGCAGATCGTTGCCGTCAATCCAAGAGGAATTTTCTCAAGAATAAAGCTCACGATTGCAAATGCCAGGAATAACAATGTGATTGTTGTTGGTGACATAATCATTCTCCTTTAATCTTTTCTTTATTAAATTATTTGCTTTCACGCATGTAGAAAAGTATCGGCCGAATCTCTTTTCTTGATAATCTGATTATAAATCCTGCACCAGGCAAAAAACAACTTAATGAACTGTATGACCTCATAAATATTTTTTATAATATAAAAAAGAAATCAATCGAATTGTGCATAATGAATAGAAAATGTTTATAAATTATTTTTATGGACTAAACAACTTCCTTATGCTATTTTATATTCATAATGAATATATGTTTAGAAAGGCAGGAATTTTCTATGACACTGAATCAGTTACGTTATTTTTGTACTGCCAGCCGCTGCCACAGTATAACAAAAGCTGCTCAGGAATTATACCTTACGCAGCCAACAGTTTCCGTTGCGATCCGTGATCTTGAAATAGAGTTTGGCGTCAGTCTGTTCTACCGCAAAGGAAATCAACTGAACCTCACAGAAGAAGGCGAGGCTCTATATGAAAAAGCAACATATATACTACAATACTGCAATGAACTTCAGTCGAATCATTCCAGCATTAACCGAGTGAAACCTCCGATTCGAGTCGGAATTCCTCCCATGCTCAGTACGGTCTTTTTCCCGGAATTATTAGATGCTTTTACCGAAAAATATCCAACCATTCCTGTCATGTTGGAAGAATATGGCTCCGTTCGTGCCTGCAATCTAGTTCAGGAGGATACTCTTGATCTTGCTTTAGTAAATATGGAACTGTACAACATAGATAAGTTTAATAAAGAAGTGCTTGCCAATGACCAGATTGTTTTCTGTGTTCATAAAAGCCATCCATCATCTGCTAAATCAGAAGTAACAACCAAAGATATGTCCAACGATAATCTTATTTTTTTTAATGCAGATTCTGTGCAGAATGAACTGCTTAAGATCCGCTTTGAAACCGATGGCTTAACGCCAAGAGTATTCATGCGAAGCAGTCAGATTTATACCACTCTCCAGTTTTTAAAAAACGGCAGATGCGGCTGTTTTTTATATTCCAGTATGGTGAATAAATTTTCTGATATCGTTGCTATTCCTCTTAATCCCCCAATCAAAATATCTGTCGGTATGATTTGGAAAAAAGGCAAGTATATCAGTAATGATATGCAGAAATTTTTGTCATTCACCAAAAAGTATTACCAGAAACATTCTCTTGTAAATTTGTAATGTTCTATGAGATAATTTACGACATAACCATACAAGTAAAAAAGCTCATCTTTCTTTTTAAGATGAGCTTTCGCTTAACTGCTGCATTGAAACCGCAAAAATTCACTTTTCCTTTTATCTAAACTCACTTTTAATACATCTGTTTCTGCAAATTAGTCCTTATCTAAATTTACAGAAACGGCGCATATTAGCGTGTTTTTCGGATTTTAGAAGTCTATTAATCTTCAAATAAAGTACTATCTAAATCAAAATATAAAACAGTGCTTTACGCAAAAATATGCTCATCTAATCATTAGTTCTTCTCCATTCCTTTTGCCAATGCACTGATCAGTGCTGCCATCTCCGGATTTGATAATACTTTTGCCAATAACTCTGCATCCACCGTGG
>JAKSRP010000063.1 GCA_024403555.1 Lachnospiraceae bacterium
GAGTAAGAAGCCCCCACTTCAAGCTTGAAAAGGTAAGTGGTGGGAGCATGTCACATTTTCAATAAAGAAGGAATCAAGATGAACAATCTTAATAGAAAGAAAGTAAATAGTATAGGAGTATTCGACTCCGGTGTCGGCGGGGTTGGTGTGGTAAAAGAGCTTAAGCATGTCCTGCCAAATGAAAATTTCATCTATTTCGGAGATTCGCTCCATGCGCCTTACGGCGAGAAAACCCCTGAACAAGTCTTTGAATTGGTACATTCCGTAGTGAAACATTTGCTTGACCAGAATGTGAAGGCGATTGTAATCGCGTGCAACACTGCGACAAGTGTGGCTGCGGAAAGACTTCGAAACATGTATCCGGACATTCCGATTATCGGGATGGAGCCGGCAATTAAGAAGGGAATCAGCTCAGAAAAACGAAATCGAGTGCTTGTGATGGCGACCCCGGTTACATTAAATTTGGAAAAATATCGCCGTTTGCAGCAGCGTCTAGATCCGTATGCAGACTTTTTGGCGGTCAAATGTCCTGGCCTTGCGAAGCGTATTGAACAGGCGAATTTGGATGGTGAAGATTTGAAAGAGATGCTTCGTAGATTTTTGGATCCATACAAAGGAACGATTGATTGTGTGGTTCTCGGATGTACGCATTATCCATTTGTGAAAAAGCATATTCAGGAAATTTTGGGCGATATTCCACTCATCGATGGTGGCAAAGGAACTGCCCGCCAGTTAAAACGAGTGCTTGAGTCTAAAGATTTGTTGAATGATCAGACTTGCGAGGGCACGATTGATTTTCAGTCTTCCACGAAGACAGAAGAAGAGCTTGCAATCTATCGATATTTATATGATCTTTATGAGGTGTAGATAGTGGAATTTCAAGATAAAGTAGTAGTCGTAACAGGCGGCGCCAATGGAATAGGAAAAGCAATTGCAGAAGCATTTGCCAGCGAAGGAGCAAAAGTGGCTGTCATTGATAAAGTCGACGGAGAGCATTTCGTAGGAGATATCAGCGATTCGCACATTTTGGAAGCATTTGCAAAAGAAGTGATTGATAAATATGGACGTGTGGATGTGTTAGTCAACAACGCGATGCCGCTGAAAAAAGGAATTGACGAGTGTAGTTTTGAAGAATTTCAGCACGCTCTGAATGTAGGCGTGGCAGCACCATTCTATCTCACAAAGTTATTCATGCCATATTTCGGCGTGGGCGCGTCGGTAATTAACATTTCCTCATCGAGAGACCGAATGAGCATGCCCCAGACTGAAAGCTACACCGCAGCAAAAGGCGGAATTTCCGCATTAACCCATGCCTTGGCGGTGAGTTTAGCAGGCCGTGTGCGTGTAAATTCTATCTCACCTGGGTGGATTGACACAGATTATATTGAATACGACGGTCCGGACGCAATCCAACAGCCGGTCGGCCGCGTAGGAAATCCGATGGATATCGCGAACATGGTGCTTTTTCTGTGCAGCGATAAGGCTGGTTTCATCACCGGCGAGAATATCTGCATCGATGGAGGCATGACAAAACAGATGATCTACCACGACGAGTGGGGATGGAAATTAGAAAATTAGAAAAGTAGAGTAAGGCTTTTGCGCTGATTATGGATTGGCGCAAAGGCCTTTTTTTCGTATAAAACAAAAAGCCATCACGGGTAGCGACAGCTTTTTTTATTTACATATTTTCCAGAATAAGCTTAATCAGGCTTGCTTCAAATCTTTCATCATCTTCTTTTGTTCTCTTGGATGGTCCTTTAAAATGTTTCTTTTTTGAACTTCTACGCGCTTTTTTAGCAATGTGACGTGTCATAAGCAGCTCATCGATATTAGCATTCGTGTACCATTTGCCAGATTGATGGATGCCTAATGCTCCTTTTCCGAGGATCATTGCTGCAACTCCATAATCCTGAGTTACGCAAATATCTCCTTTTTGGATGAGGGAAACAAGTTTGAAGTCAACTGCATCCATTCCAGCCCCCACAATGATTACTTCACTGTAATCAGAAGATAGAACATGATTTGTATCACATAGTAATGTACATGGGATATGAAATTGTTTTGCTACTTTTTCTACGATACGGGTTACAGGACACGCATCTGCATCTACTAATATTTTCATGAATTTTTAATCTCTTACATCGACAACTCATCTAATAATTGATCAACATCTGAAAGATTGATCATACATTTACCTTCCCAGATACCGACTGGTATATCATCTTGAAATCCATAAATCATCGGAATATCCAGAGTCACTAAGTCGTACACAACAACCTTACGTTTATCCGGATCAATAATCCAGTATTCTTTGACTCCTGCATTCAAATATTTTGTCATCTTGAGTGTCATATCTTTCTTCCTGGTGGAAGGTGATAAAACCTCTACGAGAAAATCAGGAGCACCGAAGATACCACGTTTCGTTACTTTCGAACGGTCACAGACAATAAGAACATCTGGCTGAATCATCGTTTTATCATCGCAGTCTAACTGAACATCGACTGGAGACATCATAGGAAGACAATTGCCTTTGTGAATTGCGACATGGTTAAAAAGCTTCGCATAAATATTCCCGCCAATAAACTGGTGAGGAGAAGATGGCGCAGCCATATCATAGAATACTCCATCAATTAATTCCACACGCTGTTCATCTGGAAGAGCATAATAATCGTCAATCGTATAGTTTTTTTCAGCGTTGTATGCAGGTGGAGATTCTCGTAACAGCATATTATCTGTTGGCAATTTTTCATCATGTGCAGTTTTAAGAATTAATACCTGCTGAATTTTGATTAAAGACTCTCTTCTTGGATTTTTCGTTACTCCGCCTAAAATCTTCTGTACAGTACTAAGAGGCATGTCAGCAAGGCGAGCAATATCCTTGTAGGAATAACCGAGTTCCTGTCTTTTCTTATTCATTTCATCGATAGTCATAAAATCACCTCCTAAATATAAAATAGCATAAAAATATCAAAATAGCAATATGATATCAAATAAATATCAATAGAATCATTTGCAGACGTAAACCTTTTCCGATATAATCGTTATATAGTGTAAAAAAGGAGAATAAATCATGATCAAAATAAATTTCGTCTGCTGGGGCAATATTTGCAGAAGCCCTATGGCAGAGTTTGTTTTAAAGAAAATGGTAGAAGAGCGTGGCATGGCAGATCAGTTTTATATCTGTTCCACTGCAATTAGTTCGGAAGAAATCTGGAATGGAGTGGGAAATCCAGTTTATCCACCTGCGAGAGAAGAACTTTCTCGTCATGGCATTTCCTGTGCGGGCAAGCGTGCCACACAGCTGGTAAAGTCTGATTATGACAAATATGACTACATCATCGGTATGGAATCCATGAATCTTCGCTATATTAACCGTATCTGCGGGCATGATGTGGATAAAAAAGTGAGTAAACTGATGGATTTTACGAACGAGGGTGGAAATATCGGTGATCCTTGGTATTCTGGAGATTTTCGCGGTGTATACAGACAGATTGAACGAGGCTGTGCTGGATTATTAGAACATTTGGAACGAACAGGAGAGATTTGGAAATGATAACTGCTGTAGAAGAGACAATCAAGAAGGTAAAAGAAATATTAGGAGAAGATCTGGCTTATGAGGCAGAGTGCTTTGAAGCAGCTTACCTCTGTAATTTAGATATTGTGGCCAAACCGGAAGAAGATGGGTCCATCTTTTTGCTGACAGGGGATATTCCTGCGATGTGGCTACGCGATTCCGCCTGTCAGGTGCGACCATATCTTAGTATTGCGAAGGAATCAGAAGAGATTTCTAATCTCATTGCAGGGATTATCAAGAAGCAGATGTATTGTATCAACTTAGACCCATATGCAAATGCTTTTATGAAGAATTTAGACGACGAGAGCATTTGGGCAAATGATGGTGTCACTATGCTTCCAGGTGTCTGGGAACGTAAATATGAGATTGATTCTCTTTGTTTTCCATTTAAACTGGCTTATGACTATTGGAAGGCAACGGGTAATGCGTCGATTTTTGATGATGCATTTCGTAAGGCTGCGGAGAATGTATACAATGTTTTTCGCACCGAACAGTATCATGAAACGAAGTCTGAATACCGTTTTGAACGTCAGGACTGTCCTTATATTGACAGTCTTTCCCGTCATGGTAAGGGTGCTTATGTAGAAGATGGTGTCGGTTTGATCTGGTCCGGCTTTCGACCAAGTGATGATGGTTGTGTCTATGGATATCTCATTCCGTCTAATATGTTCGCTGTTGTCATTCTAGAAGAATTGGCAGAGATTTTTGCGAAAGTTTATGACTGCGCTAAGGCTGCCGATGACGGTGTTGCTTCTAAGTGTGTAGGTGCAGCAGAATTTTCTG
The DNA here is from genome assembly GCA_024403555.1 of Lachnospiraceae bacterium. Classification (GTDB taxonomy): domain Bacteria; phylum Bacillota; class Clostridia; order Lachnospirales; family Lachnospiraceae; genus Fimousia. The sequence goes on from JAKSRP010000063.1 coordinate 4,358, forward strand.
CTTTAGCGACTGACGTTCGAACCGCAATCGAAACATTTGCCGTGGTGCCGACTGGAAGTGCTCGTTTTGATAAACCATTTTATGCTTATGAAGTGGATGGAGCAGGCCAGTATCTGGTGATGGATGATGCCAACTTCCCGAACTTACTCTGTGCGCCATATCTTGGCTATTGCAAGGCAGATGAGCCCCTTTATGTGGAGACGAAAAAACGTCTTTTAAGCGAGGAAAATCCATATTATTATCGTGGATCAAAAGCTTCTGGTGTGGGTAGTATCCATACAAAGGCAGGATATGTGTGGCCTTTATCTTTAGGCATGCAAGGACTGGTTTCTGATGATAAGGAAGAGAAGCTTGCTCTCATTAAGCAAATGTCTACTCTGGATGCGGGTACCAAACTGATGCATGAATGTGTCAATGTGGAAGATCCATACGACTTTACAAGACCACTTTTTGGCTGGGCAAATGCAGTATTTGCAGAGCTCGTACTTGATTATTGTGGATTAAAGTAAGTGCGTTCGTGGCTCCGTACCAGCAGGCACTGGTGAATCCTAATTATTCCTATCCGAAAATAATGCTATTACCAAAGAACATTGTGCTATATCACAGTGTTCTTTTTTGTATTAAAATTTAAATACCTAATAACATGAGAAAAAGGCTTGAGGAACATTTTAGGAGGTTACTATGACAAAATTACTAGCACTTTTATTAGCTGTCGTTTTATCTGTAGCAACATTAGTAGTATGTGGCGGTTCTAAACACTC
>JAKSRP010000064.1 GCA_024403555.1 Lachnospiraceae bacterium
CCGGCTTTTAATAAACCTAAATCTCGCTTTAAGGTATATCTGATACGGATAAATGTTCTTCCAAAGGATTCTAATCCACAGAAAAAGTGGTAGATTTTCTGAATTCCTGGCTGATGAATTCTACCTTTTGGTGTCAGTGGAAATACAGAAATCACTTCGCCACCAGCTACCATTTCCCCTGTTACATCAACGTATTTGATTAAATCGAGGAAATTAAATTTATTTTCAATGACAACCGTGCCAGCATCGATATCGAAAGACACCACACGGGCTGGTCGGTTGACATTTTTATACTCTTTTAAGCCTGTATGAGGGGTACGATTCGGATAAACAAGCCCGTCCATACAGAAATTGTTGTCGTGAAGAGTTTCTCCATGATCGCCACCGTAATAATAAATCGGTTTGCCATTATCCGCATAGCCTTTGAAAATGGCATGATCACACCATTCCCAGACAAATCCACCACACATTTCGTCGTGTTCTTCCATAAATGTGTCATAGTCTTCCAAATCTCCAGGACCATTTCCCATTGCATGGCTGTATTCGCATAAAATATACGGCTTGTCAGGTTCATTTGCCAGATAATCTGCCATCTCAGCAAGGGATGGATACATACGGCTGTAAAGGTCTAGGTTGGAGTAGTCATACTTGCGGGCACGGCCTTTGTGGAAAGCACTTTCGTAGTGGGTGAGACGGGTTTTGTCATACGATTTCGTCCACTCAAGAGCCTTTTCGATCGTGATTCCGTAAGCACCTTCATTACCCATCGACCAAATGACAACGGATGGTCGGTTCTTGTCGCGAATGACCATGCGTTTTGTACGGTCCACAACCGGCCCGATGAATTCTTCTTTATCAGTAATCAGTTCGTTCCAACGTGCGGAACGGTCCTGATCGGTTACATCATCATAATAAAGCTCCCATGCGCCATGAATTTCAAGATCTGCCTCATCGATGACGAAGAAACCATACTCATCGCAAAGCTGATAAAAATATGGAGCATTTGGATAGTGGCTCGTACGAATCGCGTTGATATTATGCTCCTTCATAATGCGAAGGTCTTTTTTGATCTGCTCCATCGTCACGGCATAACCATTGACCGGATCAGAATCATGACGATTCACGCCGCGGAAACGGATTTTCTGATTATTAATGTATACAATATTATTCTCGATATGAATTTTTCTAAAACCAACTCGTTCTGTGATCACTTCATTCTCATTTTCTAACACGAGTGTATACAGATAAGGAAGCTCACTGTTCCAGAGCTTTGGATTTTCCACATGTAAGGAAAAGAGCAGCTCAAATGGTGTTCCCGCCATGGCAACTCGTTCTGGTGTAACAATCACATTGCCTTCCATATCATAAAGAGTCACTTTTGTTGGAATAGAGTCAGCTAGAAATGACACCTGAATGCCAATATTTCCTTCTAAATCAGTCTCAATTCGGTAGTCTGTGATGTGATTTTCCGGACGTTTTAAGATATATACATCACGGAAGATTCCACTCATTCGGAACTTATCCTGAGCTTCTAAATATGTGCCATCGCACCATTTTAAAACAAGAACGGCAATTTCATTGTCGCCATTTTTTAATAACTTACTAATATCAAACTCGCTTGTGGAATGAGATACCTGGGAATAGCCGACATAAGTGCCATTTACCCACACATAAAAGCAGGAATCCACACCTTCAAAGTTTAAATACGCTTTCGGTGCATCCTCTTCCGGCTGATAGGTAAAGGTTTTTTTATACAATCCGCATGGATTTTCCTGTGGCACATAAGGTGGATCCGCAGGAATCGGATAGCGGAAGTTTACATATTGGTGGCAGTCATATCCGTGATTCTGCCAGTTAGATGGAACCGGAATGGTATCATCTAGCTGCATGTTCAGATCTTCTTCGCTAAAATCATAGACTGACTCGTAATATTTAAAATCCCACTCGCCTGAAAGTAAGTAAAAGCGGTCAGATTCTTCACGTGAATGCACCAGATTATCCATCTTTTTTGAAGCCGGAATATAGTAAGCACGGTCCGGTATTGTATTCTCATGTAAGATATTTAAATTCTCATATAAATTCTTTACACACATATAGTTTCTCCCTATAAAAAAGTTCATTAACATTTCTATTTTATCATAAATTACAGCAAAAGTGTGTGTTGGAATTGTAAGGTTTTCGTATAGATTTGGTGTGGAAGCTTCAACACAAAAAGGGCTGTCGCCATAGCGACAGCCCGAAAAAATCTTCTATAATTCTGCAATAAATCTTCCAAAGGCTTCTCTCCCTTGCGGAGTGCATTTGTAAACGCCTGCATCTTCTAACACGTGAACGAATACTTCGCCGATTTCTTTTTTGAGGATTTCCATGATATTATCTGCTGAAACATTTTCATAGTCAGAGATAAATCCTTCTGCCCATTCTGCATGTTTTACCAGTTCTTCGTGTTCACGAATTGGTTCTCCATTTACAATACATTCACCTAATAATTCCATCTCGTGTTTTAAACGAGCAGGAAGTACTGCAAGCCCCATAACTTCAATCAAGCCGATGTTTTCCTTCTTGATGTTGTGCCACTGCGCATGTGGGTGGTACACGCCAAGAGGGTGCTTTTCGGTTGTAATATTATTTCGAAGCACTAAATCAAGCTCGAACACATCCCCATTCTTTCTTGCGATCGGAGTGATTGTGTTGTGTGGTTCGCCGTCTGTTTCTGCAAAAATAAATGCTTCTTCGTCTGTGTAACCTCTCCACACTTTTAAAATATGATCTGCAAAATCGATGAGACGATCAGAATCCTTGTGACGGATACGGATTGCGGACATCGGCCATTTGATAATGCCGGCTTCCACATCTTCAAAGCCCTTTACTTCAAACTTGCTTTCATATGGTGCTTTTGCCATTGCAAATGTGTAGTGACCACCCTGGAAATGGTCATGGGTAAGGATAGATCCGCCTACGATTGGTAAATCAGCATTACTTCCAAGGAAATAATGTGGGAATTGTTTTACAAAATCAAACAATTTCACGAATGCACTACGATTGATTGCCATCGGAGTGTGCTCCCCATTAAATACGATGCAATGCTCATTGTAGTACACATATGGAGAATACTGAAATCCCCATTTAGAATCATTTACCGTAATTGGAATGATACGATGAGTCTGTCTTGCCGGATGATTCACACGGCCTGCATATCCTTCATTTTCGATACAAAGCTGACATTTTGGATAGCTGACCTGCTTCTGTAACTTCGCAGCCGCGATTGCTTTTGGATCCTTTTCCGGTTTAGAAAGATTGATCGTGATATCAATTTCACCAAATTCGCTGTTCACTGTCCATCGCATGTCTTTTTTGATGCGGTCTCTTCTGATATAATTGCTGTCTTTGCTAAATTTATAGTAATAATCCGTCGCAGTTTCCGGACTAATTTCATACTTTTCTTTAAATGTGCGGATTACTTCGCTTGGACGAGGCATGAGGCAATTCATGATTTTTGTATCAAGAAGGTCTTTCTGCACAACCCCATCATTCGGGATTACGCCACGAGAGTAAGCATCCATCACTAAATCTTCTAAAATTTCATGAAGTGGTGCTTCTTCCCCGATAGCAAATGCTTCGTCGCCGATGCCATCCATTTCAAGTGCTTCTATAATCTGATTTACCGCATAAATGCGGTCTTCTTCCATCATTAACCCAGTTTTTACCCCGTAAGATACTAACTGCGCAATTCTTGTTTCTACTGTTGCCATGTTCTTTTCTCCAAATTTAATATTATGCGATTACTTTCATACCGCCATATTTACGTACTTTTAATACGTGGCAAGCGCCTTCACCAAATACACCATCCATTGCTTCTTTGATTGCTGGCACGTCTTCATTTGCTACAAAGATCTGGATTGTTCCGGCAAATCCACCACCGTGAACACGAGATGCGCCTTTACCTGCAAGTACTGTTTCAGCTACTGCAAGACCGATGGATACAGCCTGGTGAGCAACGTCTTTGCTTGTGTATACATTCTGAAGGAATTTGTAAGAGGAATTTCCGGATTCCTTGATTAATCCTAAGAAATCTTCGAAACGACCTTCGTTAAGAGCAGCTACCTGCTTGCCTACGCGTTCATTTTCATTGAAGAAATGAATTGCACGAAGAACTGCACGGTCTCCTAATTTTTCTCTGATTTCAGGGATTGCAGCATAAAATGCTTTTGTATCAACTCTTCTTAAAACTTCTTCGCCAAGCATTGCTGCAACTGCTTTCATTTCTGCAGGAACTGCTGCATATTCATCTGTTAAATCTGCATGGGAGCCCTTTGTATCCACGATACATAAGCTGTGTTTGTAATCATCGAACTCAACATTTACTTTATTCATGATTGGTGTAGCAGGATCTGCGAAATCGATATTAATGAGTCCACCAACGGAGCAAGCCATCTGATCCATAAGACCACAAGGTTTTCCGAAGTAAACATTTTCTGCGTACTGACCAGCCTGAGCGATGAACACAGGGCTTACGTCCATATTGTTATATAAACCAGAGAGGATAGTTCCGATGATTGTTTCAAATGCTGCGGAAGAGGATAAACCTGCGCCAACGATGACGTCACTTGTTACATATGCTTTAAATCCACCTACGTTATGTCCTGCTTCAGCAAGCTTAGCAACCATACCACGGATTAAAGCTACCGTTGTTCCAATTTCTTCTTCGTTCATAGAAATGTCATCTAAGTCTACTTTAATTAATTCGTCAAATCCTTCGGACACTAATTCGATGGAACCTTCATTTGGTGTTACGATTGCGATTGCATCTAAGTTGATGGATGTTGCAAGTACGCATCCAAACTGATGGTCTGTGTGGTTTCCACCTACTTCAGAACGGCCTGGAGCGGAGTAGATTTCTACTTCATTTTCACCACATAATTCTTCGAATTTT
>JAKSRP010000065.1 GCA_024403555.1 Lachnospiraceae bacterium
ATTTGTAATCCATGACAATGCGCCGATTGGTGCCACAAGAAGAATTAGGTTATTTCGTAATACTTTTTTTCAACTGCCTGGTACCACAGGATGAATTTACGAGATTTATAATACACAAAATGTATTACGTTTTTAATTTTCGAAAATTATAGTACCCAAAAAAGTATTACATAATGAAATGACTTATATTGTAGGACATATTAAAGAATATATCGCATTACAAAAAATCAAATCTTATATTGTGGGACAAATAAAGCGTGAAATCTGTCCTACAATATTAAATATTCTTTTATGTAATCAAATTTCAGTTCAAAAGGGTATTACATATAGAAAAATAAGCAATTGTAATCAAAATGGAGCATTACAAAAAAGCAAGTCGGAATCTGTGGTACACGCCAGCACATGTCAGTGCGAACCAATGTGGCTAGCAAATTCCAGTGTATGCCGAATATCGCAAACCAACGCCAGCGCAAACCAGAAATCCCGACCACAAGAAGAAACAAACAAAAAGGAGCAACGAATATGCGAATTTCAATCGTGGACTGGACCCACCAGTTCTTACAACAATATATCAAGCCGGGCGACTTGGTTGTAGATGCAACCATGGGCAATGGAGGAGACACACTCTTTCTTGCAAATCTAGTGCACGCTGCAATTGTAACCGACAGCACACCTGCTAACAAAGAATCAGCTTCTGTCATTGCCTTTGATGTGCAGGAATTAGCGCTAACAAACACCCGAGACAAACTTGCTAAACACGGATTTACGTCCGAGACAATCGTAGCACCAGATGATTCAGAACAAAAGCGAGATGAAGTTAATAAATTGAACATGTCAGAAAAAGCAGAAATAGTAAATCAATCTACAAACAATGAATCAATCACCGCCACCCTCATCTTAGATTCCCACGCGAACATGCTAAATTATGTAGAAGAAGAGAGTGCTCAGGCCGTGGTATTCAATCTTGGTTATCTTCCGGGTGGGGATCACAGCAAAGCAACTCATGCCGAAAGCACTATACCGGCAATTGAAGCAGCGCTTAACGCAATCAAGCGTGGCGGCGTTATCAGTATCTGCATCTATAGTGGAGGAGATTCCGGATTTGAGGAGAAGAATCAAGTACTCGAATATCTCAAAACTCTCGATCAGCGAAAATATCTAGTCGTGAAAAATGAGTTTTACAACAAACCCAATAACCCACCGATTCCAGTATTTATTGTGAAGTTGTAAAAAAGGTATTAGAAAAAGAGAACACATAGCAGATAACTTATTCTGAATCGTAAATATTGATATACCATCTAGGGACAAGTATAATATCATTATCGACAAATCGAACAACCCGACCAGCAAAAAAATCAAAGAAGCATTAAAATAAATAGAAAGGCAGGTGCATGACACCATGGAACGCAAAAATGCATGGACTTCCTACAGCGAAGACCAGTTAAGTGAATTACATGAATTAAACGAAGGCTACAAATCCTTCTTATCAAATGGTAAGACCGAGCGTGAATGCGTAAAGCTTGCAGTAGCAGCAGCAAAAGAAGCAGGATATGTGGACTTATATGAAACAAAAAAATTAGAACCAGGCGATAAAGTTTATGCAGTCAATATGAACAAAACCATCGCCCTTTTTCAGATCGGAACCGATCCAATCGAACAGGGTATGAATATCTTAGGAGCCCACATCGACTCCCCAAGACTTGACTTAAAACAGAATCCACTTTATGAAACCGATGATATGGTATATTTAGACACCCACTATTATGGTGGCGTGAAAAAATATCAGTGGGTTGCCCTTCCAATGGCCCTTCACGGAGTAGTTGCCAAAAAAGATGACACAGTCGTTGACATCGTGATTGGCGAAGACGACGAAGATCCAGTAGTTGGAATCACAGACCTTCTCATCCACCTCGCCGCTAAACAAATGGACAAAAAAGCAAGCGTAGTAGTAGAAGGAGAAGACCTCGACGTCCTTATCGGCAGTAAACCAGTAAAAGGCGAAGACAAAGACAACGTAAAAGACGGCATCCTCGCCATTTTAAAAGAAAAATATGACATCGAAGAAGAAGACTTCTTATCTGCGGAAATCGAAGTCGTTCCAGCAGGCAAAGCAAGAGACTTCGGCTTAGACCGCAGCATGGTCATTTCCTATGGTCAGGACGACCGCGTTTGCGCTTACACATCCCTCGTTGCGATGTTAGAAGTTGATTCACCAAAGAAGACAAGCTGCTGCCTTTTAGTCGACAAAGAAGAAATCGGCTCCGTCGGTGCAACCGGTATGCAGAGCAAGTTCTTTGAAAATGTTACCGCAGAGTTGATCGACCGCATGGGCGATTACAATGACTTAAAGCTTCGCAGATGCCTCGCAGCATCCTCCATGCTCTCCTCCGATGTGAGCGCAGCATTTGACCCAACCTACGCATCCGTATTTGACAAAAAGAATGCAGCATTCTTCGGAAAAGGCGTTGTGTTCAACAAATACACCGGTGCACGCGGCAAATCCGGATCCAACGACGCATCCGCAGAGTACATCGGCAAACTTAGACGATGCCTCGACGACGCAGGAGTATTTTTCCAGACAGCCGAACTTGGAAAAGTCGACGCAGGTGGCGGCGGAACCATCGCATACATCCCGGCCGCTTACGGAATGAACGTCATCGACTCCGGTGTGGCAGTACTCTCCATGCACGCACCATGGGAAATCTGTTCCAAAGCAGATATCTATGAAGCAAAACGTTGCTACGTAGCATTCTTAGAAGGAATGGAATAGAATATATAAAAGCGACTGAGCAATTAGCACAGTCGCTTTTTAAAATTCAAAACCTTATTCACACGCAAGTACAATTCCACCGCGTTCGCCATAATAGCTTACCAACCCACGAGTCGGATATGTCTCGATTACGGCAGCAGGATATTCACTTAAAATCGCACGCTTCACTTCCTGAGCAAACTCCTCATTTTCAACGTGCGTAATATAAATCTTGCCAGACGTGTAATTTGCCTCACGAAGATCTTCTAAAAATCCGCGAATGACCTTTTTCTTGCCACGCGCTTTTCGTCCCGTCGCAATCGTTCCTTCCGGACTTGCTGTCCCCATAACCGTCATGTTAAGCGCAGAAACTGCAGCACCAGCGATCTTACTTACACGCCCATTCATTACTAAGTTGTGGATGGAAGTAAATCCGAAATAAAGTCTCGTTTTTTTCTGATATGCCAAAATCTCTTCGGAAACCTCCTCAAATGTCTTGCCACAAGCCTTTAACGAAACCATTTTCTCAATGATCAGTCGGATTTCCGGTCCAACACTTAAACTGTCGATGACAAGGATTTTTGCGTCCGGATGATCTTCTAAATACATATCTTTTGCCAGACATGCACTGTTGTATGTGCCGGAAAGTCCGGATGTTAACGTTACAACATAAATCTCAAGCCCCTCATCCGAAATCGCAGCCGCTCCATCAGCACCGGCCGCTCCATATAAAGCCGCCCCAGCCGCTCCAGCAGAACCGACTCCACCAAGTCCAGCAGCTTCAGCAGAACCGAATGCCCCAAGTTTAGCCGCCCCAAAGTCAAATGCTTCTGCATGATCGAAGGCCTGGATCCAGGCATCTACTGGTGGACAGGATGTACGGGATTTTCCTTTATAACTTAACATATAGTCAAGCATTTCATGGTTGTCTAAATTCTCATCATCAATATATTCGCGTTCATCTGTGGCAATGCTAAGAGGCACTGTCGCAAGAGATTGCCCCATAAGATTGAATAAATCACTTGATGAATCAGTAATAAATTTTATCATAATTCCTTCTCCTTATATGAATATGAAAACCACCTAATGCACTTTGAGATGACAAATTCATGCATTTTCATAAAATTAAAATATATTACGGTTTTCATATATCTATAACATAGTATTTAAAACTACTTCTATCATAAAAGATTTCTGAACTCACGTCAAGAAGAGAAAATACACACAGACTAGTCCCAGCGCTCAAAACCCCCTCGCTCGCCCTAAAATTACACTTGTGACATATCTAAAACGAAGCAAAAACGCAGTTAAAACGCGACTAAAACGCATTAAAAACATGTGCTAATAAACCACAATATATTACGTTTTTTATTTAATACAATCGCATATTTCGCTAGAAAATGTGGATGCTTTGTGATAATATTTTCATGATAAAATAGGTAGAAAATGGGTAAGTATGGAGATTATAAACTATGTCCAGAGAAAGAAAATTCACTCTGATTGGAACCTTGATTCTGATCATTTTATATATTGCCTTTATCCTGGTGAACAAAGGGATGGATGGCAATCACGCGCCGAAAATCACATTTGATAATGAAGAAGTACTGAACATCAAAGTGAATGCAAAAGAAAAGAAACTGTTACAAGGTGTGCATGCAACCGATAAAGAAGATGGAGATTTGACAGATAAGATTATCATCGATTCCATTTCCGCATTTAACAGTAATAATGAAAGAATGGTTACATA
>JAKSRP010000066.1 GCA_024403555.1 Lachnospiraceae bacterium
ATTTTTCAAGTTGTCGTAAGCAGTCAGTGGCCTCTAATATATCTAACTTCATTGTTCTACATCTGCATAAATCCTGACATCATGCATCCACCTGTCGCACCAGCTTCCATGACCAAGTGAATGTTATCCTCATGAATTCCACCGATAGCATAAAGTGGTACCGGACAGATTTCTGCAATTTCAGAAACGAAAGAAGTTCCTCTTCCCTCCAGTCCTGGTTTGCAATCTGTCTCAAAAATAGTGCCAAGAACAATCTGACTTGCTCCTGCCGCTAAGGCTTCTAAAACATCTTCCTTACTGTGGCAGGACACACTAATTTCATTAAAATCTTTAACTCCATCCCCCAGGCGGCGAAGTTCTGAAATAGACATATGCAGATTCTGACAGGATACATCCCTGGCAATCTGGTCTCTGGAGTGGAGATAGCATAACACATTAGCTTCTTTACAAATCTCCATCACAGAGCTTGCTAAGCGCATGTATTCCTGATCGGACAGATCTTTCTCTCTTAAAATCAAGGCGTGGGGGTGCAAGGCAGTTACCTTTCGAATCTGTATCAGATAATCAGTCTTACAAAGTTTTCGATTAGTAACCACAATAAAATGGGAATAATTCATAATTCCTCCTTATTCCATAAATTGCCAATACATAAGAAAATCATGCTGTGCAGTCTTACAAATATACATAACAAGTACAACGATAAAGAAGAGTTTATCTCGAAGTTTTAAACATAAATATAATCATTCAATACCGGCTGGAGGCCACCTTCTTCCATATCTTTGTACATCTTATCGAAGGAACGTCCGTCTTCGATTTCGAACTGTTCATCACCAACATCTCCATCCTGCTTGCCTTCATATTTCTCTTCATGGTCACCGATACCAGTGGATACACCAGCTGAAACCTTTGTGGCACAAATCTTAGCAATACCGTTACGGAACTGAGCACTTTCACGGCTGGAAACGGTGATTCCAACAAATGGAAGGAAGATACGATATGCACAAAGAATCTGACATAATTCTTTTTCTCCGACATCCTTTGGATTAATCTTGTCATTATTTACGATTGGACGTAAACGAGGGCAGCTTAAAGATAACTCGGCATGTGGATATTTACGATTAAGATAGTAAGCATGAAGAGCCGTTGCCAAAGCGTCTTTGCGAAAATTATCAAGACCAAGTAAAGCAGAGAAGGCTGCACCACGCATACCACCTAAGAGAGCACGTTCCTGAGCATCAAAACGATATGGCCATACTCGCTTCTGACCAAGCAGATGTAATGTCTCATATTTATCTGGATTATAGGTTTCCTGGAATACTGTAACGTAGTCTACACCACATTCATGAAGATAGCGATATTCTTCTGTATTCACTGGATAAATCTCGATTCCGATGTTACGGAAATATTTGCGGGCAATTTTTACAGCCTCTCCGATATATTTCACATCAGAATAGGTACGGCTTTCGCCAGTGAGAATCAGGATTTCTTCCATACCAGTATCGGAGATTACCTTCATCTCATGCTCAATCTCTACAAAGCTTAACTTTTTGCGACGAATATTGTTGTAACAGTTAAAACCGCAATAAACACAATAATTCTGGCAGTAGTTCGCAATGTAGATTGGAGTAAAGATGTATACTGTATTACCAAAGTGATTTTTCGTAAGAAGTTCAGCCTTTCTTGCCATCTGCTCTATATATGGAGCTGCGGCAGGAGAAAGTAAGGCCTTAAAATCCTCGATGGAGCAAGACTCATGAGATAAGGCTCTTTCCACATCGGCTGCTGTATATAAATCATAATCATACTCATCCATAGCCTGTAGTACTTTATCTTTAATATCAGACTCGATCACTTCCATCCCTTCCATATATTCCATGTGATTTGTGCGGAAGGAAGAATCCTGCTCTAAACGGTGCTTACGCTCTAAGGCTTTGGGAGGTAAGACATCGCTGTCAATAAAATATACCTGATTTTCTTCGTTCATTATTTTAAAATTCCTCTTATATTTTCCACTAATATTTCAATATATGAATCAACACTGTTTATTTTTATCGTAAAAAACCTGTTAAAGGATCCGAAGCACTGCCACCTCTTGCAAGAACACGGCCCATGCCAGTAAGATACGCTTTACGACCTGCTTCAATTGCAAGTTTAAATGCGGAAGCCATAGCTGGAACATCACCCGCTGTTGCGATGGCTGTGTTAGCCATAATTGCAGCTGCACCCATTTCCATTGCTTCACAAGCCTGGGATGGCTTACCGATACCTGCATCAACGATGATTGGAAGATCAATCTCATCAATCAGAATCTGGATCATTTCCTTTGTCGCAAGGCCCTTGTTACTTCCGATTGGTGCTGCAAGTGGCATAACAGCAGCTGCACCGGAATTCTGAAGATCTCTGGCAACATTTAAGTCAGGATTCATGTATGGAAGAACGACAAAACCTTCTTTTGCAAGAATCTCTGTAGCCTTTACTGTCTCATAGTTATCAGGGAAGAGATATTTTGCATCGTGAATGATTTCTACTTTGACAAAATCACCACAACCCATTGCTCTTGCAAGACGAGCAATACGAACAGCTTCTTCTGCATTTCTTGCACCAGAAGTGTTTGGCAGCAAAGTAACTCCCTTTGGAATATAATCTAAGATATTTTCACTTTCCTGTGTGTTGGCACGACGTAATGCTAAAGTGATAATCTCAGCACCACCCTGTTCCACTGCTGCATTAATGAGATTTAAGTTATATTTTCCAGAACCTAAAATAAAACGGCTTTTAAATTCTTTTCCACCGAGCATAAATGTATCATTCATTATTATTTCTCCTTCTATTTTTCTATTTTATATGATTATTCCTGCATTGCTTCTGTTTCACATACTAAAAGCGTGAATGAGTGAATCCTATTCTCCTCTTCAATCATCAGGAGAGAATCAGCTGAATCACTTTATTGGCCTGATGTGCTGCACAGGCTGCCACCCTTGGTGCCATCAAGCCTAATCCATCTCCCACATCTGTTTTTCCATCACCACAAATATACAGGCGACGCATTTGCTGTTTTGTTACAATATCATTGCAGTCTCCATAACCTGCCATTCCGTTACCAGAAACGATGATAGTATTAGGGCATTCCATCAAAATTCCATTCACCAACATAGCTTTCTGGTCTGCCTGATCAAATGCTTCACAGACATAAATGTATTCTCCAAATAATTCTTTTACATTGTCCGAAGTCACTTTTGTACAACAGGTCTCATAACTAAGATAAGGATTAATCTGCTGTAAAATTTCCAAAAGTGCCTCTGTCTTCTTTTTCCCCAATTGTGGAATCAGATACATCTGGCGATTCAGATTCGTCACATCCACCACATCATAATCCACCAAAAACAGATGACCCACGCCACTTCGCGCTAACATCACAGCAATATGAGAACCTAATCCCCCAAGACCCGCTATAGCCACACGGGCAGAACGGAGTTTCTCCTTCATTTCAAGAGGAAATCGCTCATCAAAGGCTTTTTCCAGCACATCATTTGAAATCGTCTGGGTAATCGTTGCCTCCTGCGCTCTTTTACTCATCTCCACATCAACCACCTCCGACAAAACGAAGGACTTCAATGGTATCTTCTTCTTCTATGGTAACCTGATTCAATTCTGTTCTTGGAATAATATCAAGATTACGCTCAACCACAACTTTTTCAAAATCATAGCCTTCCTGTGCGAGGAATTCTTTTAAATTCATTCCTGCGACAGTTTTCGCTTCTCCATTTACGAGAACCATACCAATCTCCTTTCCACATATACTTTTTGAAATACAAAGTGTTACATAACAAAAGAAAAGGCACGTGGTCTGTCCACATGCCTGCTCCCATACATCCTTCCTGTTCTTAATATAATATAGGAATTCTGCAATATTCATATCTGTAATGAGGCGCACGCAAACATACCAATCCAAAGAGGCTTTTCCCCTTGTATTTCCATTATGTTTTTAGCGCCTCGCTGTATACGAAGCATTGGTTATTGTAAATCTTATAAGAAGCTTCACAATCGACTTCCACAAAGAACAATGTTACTTGTTCATGTGAGAATCAACAATATACAGCGTATTCAAGTGAAAAGTGGTGCTCCCAATTCACCTGGAAAAGGTGTTTAGAAAGAAAAAGAGATTATATGCCAATAAGTATATAATCTCTCACTACGATCTCATATGTCCCTACGTTGGCATTATCCAAATCAGGTTAAAGGTCAAGACTCTTCTGTCTACTCTCAGCCTGCTTACGCGCAAGCTCCCTATTTCCATTTAAGATTATATAAGATGTTTCACAAAGATGCAACACTAATCATTCATTTTTCATGATTTCG
>JAKSRP010000067.1 GCA_024403555.1 Lachnospiraceae bacterium
ATTCCTCACTTCCTTCTTCCGCCTCACCGATGCCATCCATGATGAGCATTGCATCGCCAAAGCTGAAGAATCGATATCGTTCTAATACCGCTTCGTTATAAGCTTCCATAACGTGGTCTCTGCCTGCAAGTGCAGAAACAAGCATCACAAGTGTGGATTCTGGTAAATGAAAGTTTGTAATGAGCGCATCAATACATTTAAACTGGTAGCCTGGATAGATAAAAATCTGAGTCCAGCCGCTGCAGGCTCTGACCATACCATCTTCATCCGCAACGGATTCTAACGTTCTGGTACTTGTCGTGCCAACAGAAATGACTCTGCCACCTGCTTTTTTTGTTTCATTAATCTTGATCGCATCCTCTTCTTCAATCTGATAGAATTCCGAATGCATATGGTGATCTAAAATATTTTCAACCTTTACCGGGCGGAAGGTACCAAGCCCAACGTGGAGGGTAACATTTGCAATTTTTACGCCTTTATCCTGGATTTGCTGCAAAAGTTCTTCGGTAAAATGTAACCCTGCGGTAGGAGCTGCTGCTGAGCCATTATGCTTTGCATATACGGTCTGGTAACGGTTTTTATCTTCTAACTGATGGGTAATATATGGTGGAAGCGGCATCTCGCCAAGCTGGTCAAGCACCTCTTCAAAGATTCCTTCGTACTCAAATTTAATGAGACGGTTTCCTTCTTCAACAACCTCTAATACTTCACCTTTTAAAATTCCATCTCCAAATACAATGCGGGCACCTGGTCTCGCCTTTTTCCCTGGCTTAACAAGAGTTTCCCAGACATTGTCCTGTTTTCTCTTTAATAATAATACTTCAACTTTTCCGCCGGTTTCTTCTTTGGCACCAATCAGTCTTGCTGGAAGTACTCTCGTATTATTAATAACCAGGCAGTCTCCTGGTTTTAAGTAATCGATGACGTCCTTAAAGATCTTATGATGTCTCTTCCCGGTCGTTTTATCAAGTACCAGAAGTCTGGAACTAGAACGGTCAGTTAATGGATCCTGCGCGATCAGTTCTTCCGGTAAATCATAATAAAAATCGTGTAAATTCATGTTTTCCTTCTTTCTTCCGTCAAAAATCGCTATTTTTCGACAGAAATTGCATCATATATGAATTATACAATAATTATCCTTCATTTTCAACAGTATAAGATTGAACTAAAATGTGTGTTTCGCACACTTTGCATTCCTATAAAATACAAAAAGGACCCGAACGCATACACGTCCGAGTCCTGTATTCATTAAATATATGAGCGTAGCATTTTACTGAGCGCGAAGTTCAGCTCCCATCTTCTTACGAAGAATCTTCATAACTTTATCAGCAGTCTTTTCGATTTCTTTGGATGTAAGAGTCTTTTCAGGAGATGCAATAGTAAGTCTGATTGTTACAGATTTCTTACCTGCAGGGATCTGTTTTCCTCTGTATTCATCTACAAAAGCTGCATCCTTAAGGATTGCTGCTGCTTTTTTCTTGCCCATGATGGATCCGTAGATATCACTCCATGTTGCATCATTGTCGAATAACATAGAGATGTCATATTCATTTTCCGGATATTCTGGAAGATGTTCAAATCTGTTTGTTCTGGATTTTAATGGAACAAGTTTTGTAGCATCGATTTCGAAAAGCATAACCGCAAGGTTCTTGATACCACAGTCTAAGGATGGTTTCTTGGCAAGAAGACCCATATCACCAATCTTTTCGCCGTTTACCTTGATGTTTAACCATACAACGTTGTCAGCCCAGTTTGGTTTTTCATCCTTTTCGAATGTAAATCCTTCCATATGTGTATAGCGGGACATAAATTCAAGCACACCCTTTGCTTCTCTAAAGAGTTCTGTGATATTCTTCACGCTGCTTGCAAATGCACCTGCAATGTGTTTTTTCTGTTCTGGAAGAAGTTCTCTTTCATCGTATTTTGCTTCGTAATTTCTGTCAAAGAATACCTGTGCATCTTCGAAAATTGCAAAATCATTGAAATATCTTTCGTTCTTAACAACTGCTTCACAAAGGTTTGGAAGTAAGGAAGAACGGATGTAGCTCATGTTTGGAGCTGGTGGAGTAGATAAACGAAGCATGCCGTCTGTTGTTGGCATAACAGCATTTACAAATTCATCCTTCATCCAAGGATATGTATATACTTCCTGCATACCACAACGGATTGCAAGATATTCCTTGATATTTCTTACTAAGTCTTTATCTTTCTGGTTGATTGCACCTTCAAAGGATGTAACGAATGGTGTAGCTTCGAAGTTGTCATAACCATACATTCTAGCTACTTCTTCCATCATATCATCTTTGATGGAGATATCACCTGTAGATCTCCATGTAGGAGCTACTACATGCATGTTGTCGCCATCGATTGTGATTTCGAAACCAAGAAGTTCAAGTTTTGCTTTGATTTCTTCATTTGTAAGGTGTTTACCAAGTCTCTTTTCTAACCATGTAAGACTTACATCAATCTGAGCCTGTTCTAATTTCTTTACATATTTGTCGCAGAAGCCTGTTACTTTAAGTTCTGGATATAATTCTTTGAAGTATTCCATGGATAAAGCAAGTGCCTGATCACAACGTTCTGGATCTACTGCTTTTTCGTAACGGGAAGAAGCTTCTGTACGGTTGTCGTAACGAAGAGCTGTTCTTCTGATACCTGTGGATTCGAAGTTTGCAACTTCTAAGATGACTCTTTCTGTCTTAGGTAAGATAGAGTCTTTTGCACCACCCATAACACCTGCAAGAGCTACTGCGCCTTCGGAGTCTGTGATTACTAAGTCGTCTTCACATAATTCAAGATCCTTGTCATTTAAGAGAAGAAGCTTTTCATCTGCTTTTGCACGACGAACTACGATATGATCAGAAATGTTATCAGCGTCAAATGCGTGTGTTGGGTTACCTGTTGCAAGCATTACATAGTTTGTAATATCAACTAATGCGTTGATAGGACGCATACCAACTCTCCAGATTCTGCTCTGCATTTCGTATGGAGCAGGTTTTACGCATACGCCATCCATTTCTACACCGATGTATCGTGGACAACGGTCAGGATCTTCAATTTCTACATTAAATTCAGATTCTACATCTGGAACGAATGGTTTGATTGGTTTTAATTCTAAGTTGTATAATGCAGCGATTTCACGTGCAATACCATAGTGACCCCAAAGGTCTGGTCTGTTTGTCATGGATTTGTTGTCGATTTCAAGTAATACGTCATCAAGTCCAAGAGCTTTGGCGATTGGTGTACCTGCTGGCACGTCAAATGCGGATAAGTCAAGAATTTCAGCAAATTCTTTTGCAGGGAATAATTCGCCTAAACCGATTTCGTCGGAAGCGCAAATCATACCGAAGGAAGCAACGCCACGAAGTTTGGAATTTTTGATTACAACTGGCTCGCCTTCTCCATGCCAACGAACCATAGCGCCTGGGCAGGAAACTGCAACTCGCATACCTTCTGTTAAGTTGATACCACCACAAACGATGTCTTTGATTTCGCCATCACCGATATCTACTTTACATACGCGAAGTTTATCTGCATTTGGATGTGGTTCGATTGCTTCAATCACACCGACAACCATTTTTTCAAATCTTTCTGCCATGAATTCTACGTCTTCTACTTCAACGGTATCCATGGTTAAGTCATAAGCTAATTTTTTAAGATCTGTATCCTCTGGGAGGTTTACATAATCTTTGATCCAGGATAATGATAATTTCATATTTTTAACCTCCTCTTATCTGAACTGTTTTAAGAATCTTAAATCAGTGCTGTGGAACAGTCTTACGTCATCTACGCCGTAGCGCATCATTACTAAACGGTCAAGACCGATATTTACATAGAAACCTGTGTATTCGTCTGGGTCTAAGCCTGCTGCACGAAGTACGTTTGGATGTGGAGATCCACCTGGCATTACTTCGATCCAGCCTACGTGTTTACATACGGAACAGCCTTTTCCTCCACAAACCTGACATTCCATGTCAATTTCAAAGCCTGGTTCTACGAATGGGAAGAAACCGGAACGCATACGAACAGGTACATCAGTTCCAAATACTTTGCTTAAGATTGTTTTAATTA
>JAKSRP010000068.1 GCA_024403555.1 Lachnospiraceae bacterium
ATTAGTTGCACGCAATATTTAAATTATCACTATATGCATACCTGAATCACAAGAATACACTGAAACCAAAAACAGCCCCGGCAAACTGCCGGGGCCAATCTCTAATTTTCTAAATTCATAAAAATCCAAATAATTTCCTAAATCCTATTCATCTTCTCCATAAACTTCAATATCGTCTTCTAATGTTTCAATATCTAAGATCTGCTTAACTCTTGTTAAAGCGGCATCGATGTTAGAACAGAAGTTATCAAATCCAACTCGTTCCATGAAACCACCTCGAAGGAACATATCTGCAGGCTGTTCATTTACATGAGAGAAGATAATTTCAACATTTTGTTTTTCACACTTATCATAAAGATCTTCTAAAGACTTCATTGCAGATGCATCAACCGCTGGAACGCTTCGCATACGGATGATTAAGATTCTTGTCTTATGATCGAAACGAATGTTAGATAAAAGGCTTGTTGCACCGAAGAACATAGGACCACTGATTTCGTATACACGAACACAATCAGGAACCTTACGAAGTTCGATAGAGTCAGGGTCATTTAACATATCTTCGCCGAAGTCTTCCCAACCCTGAACCTTGGATTCTTCTGCCATTCTTCTCATGAATAATACGCAGGCAGCGATCATACCAAACTCGATTGCTACTACAAGGTCAAAGATGATTGTAAGTGCAAATGTTGCGATTAATACGATTAAATCACTCTTTGGTGCTCTCTTAAGTAATGTTACACAGGTTCTCCATCCAGACATATTATAGGCTACCTGGAAAAGGATTGCTGCGATTGTTGGCATTGGGATTAATGCTGCATATGGCATTAATAATACTAAAACAAGTAATAATACAACTGCGTGAACCATACCTGCGATTGGAGAACGACCACCATTTTTGATATTTGCAGCAGTTCTTGCGATTGCACCTGTTGCTGGAATACCACCAAAAAGTGCGGAACCTACGTTACCAATACCCTGAGCCACTAATTCCATGTTGGAATTGTGCTGAGAGTTGATCATAGAATCGGCTACTACACAGGAAAGTAAAGATTCAATGGCAGCTAAAATCGCAATGGTAAATGCATTTGAAAACTCGCCCTGAATCAATCCAAGAGATAAATGTGGAAAATGAAGGCTTGGTAATGCATTACTGATTGTATATAAATCACCGATTGTTTTAACTGGAAGATGTAACACCTTAACGATAGCGATTCCCACAATAACTGCAATCAAAGATCCTGGAATCTTTTCGCTGATGTAAGGCCAGATGATTAAAATTGCAAGACACACAACCCCAACTGCGAGTGCAGCAAGATTTAATGTTCCGATATTATGGATCACTGCTTCTACTTTTTCCATTGTTTCAACTGGTCTTACCCCTTCTGGATATGTAAGTCCAAGGAAATCCTTGATCTGACCAATTAAAATGGTCACTGCGATACCGGCAGTAAATCCGGTTGTGATTGTAAATGGGATATATTTGATCAAGGTACCGATTTTAAATACCCCCATCAAAATTAAAAGGATACCAGCTAAAATAGTGGCTACCATAAGGCCGTCCATACCGTCTGTTGCCACAATTCCTGCAACGATGGTTGCAAATGCTGCTGTCGGTCCGGCAATCTGAACACGGCTGCCCCCGAAAAGAGAAATTAAAAAGCCGGCGATGATTGCGGTATAAATACCTTCTTCCGGTCCAACCCCAGATGCTAATGCAAGGGCGATAGAAAGTGGCAGGGCGATAATTGCCACGATAATTCCAGAAATGACATCCTTTGTTAACTGCTGCCCGTTGTATCCTTTGATACAATCAAAAAGCTTAGGTCTTAATCCTAATGTTTTCATTATAATTTTTTACTCCTCCATAGTATTTACATTGCTACATTTTATTGTTTCTTTTGAAAATGCTGATAGTCTTTTTCACTGTTCCAGTTTCCGCCCCAGACAAATCCATGCTCCGTAAACACCTTATAGCAAAGGTCTTCTCGGTCGATTTTATACGGAATGTCCTTGGAACGATCCACATAATCCCCCGCATTATCCGGCATATAACCCCTTGATGTCACGTATGGATTATAAAGTGGGTTGATGTCAATGGCACGCCCATAAGCATGCTGTGACAAATGATTGCTTCCCGGAACAGGACGGAAATTAAAGCACGATGTGTTATTATCCTCCATCGACGCATCATCATCCCCGTCGTATTCATCCACCAACATCATTTTTTCAATCTTATAATTATTTTCATATAATTCAGTAAAAATTTCAACAAAATCTTTTGCCAAAGCCTTATTACACACTATTTCTCCGATTCGGGTACATCCTTCCCCATCCACATGCAATACACGCACATAGCGAAGATTCTCTCGGTCCATCACACACCCTTTTCGGTAGGATTTTCCTTTCATTCTGGCAAATGTTTCGTCGTCAATTTTACTTGCGTAGAAAAACTGTTCTACATCGTCGATGCGGTCAATTTCTTCTTCTGTAAGCACACTGCCTGCAGATAACTTTTGCGCATCCATTTTTGTAAATGGTTTTGGTGCTTCGGTTGTGGCTTCTGTAGTTGCTTTTTCAGTTTTTGTCTCTTTCTCCAGCTGCCCAGTACAGGCACAGCACACAATCAAAATCAGAATCAGCATCACGATGCATTTGATCACTTTTCTCATCTCGCGCCACCTATCCGCGAATTACCACTTCAAAATCAAATTCGCATTCATCAAATCGATAAGCCGGAAGTAACTCCGGTCCACAGCTGTTTGAACCGATTCCATTTAACTTATAGTCGATGTGAAGAATCACACCTTCTGATTTTTCAAGCTCAAAGGCATGTTTTTTCTTTGTTAATTCCTGCTCGCTGTAATAAGAAGCATTAAAGCTAAATGGCTCGTCGCAGCAGATGGAAAGCTTTTGTTCGCCCCCCATAACTTCTACAAAATCACAGTCATAATGGCTGCCATTTTCCTGTGGCATAAGATAATCTTCATGAAGATCCTCGATTTTTTCACAAAAGATTCCATGGTAGGATGCGCGGTGCTTATCCACATAGCTTTCAAATGGCCCCATACCGCAATAGGTCACGCAGTCGAACTTTGGACTTAACATCATGCGAATACCAAATCTTGGAAGTGCCGGAAATTCCGGATTCTTCACAGCATGAACATTAAGCCTTACAAGGCCGTCTTTTCGAATCGTCCAGACTACATCAAGATCCATGATTCGCTGAACAGATTCCGCAACCATGCCCATTTTCGCTGTGATTTTTACTATTTCGCTAATAGCATTTGAGTTTTCGCTAATCGCATCTATATTCACACCGTCCAACTCTGAATCCGCCCCATCCATCTTGTAAGAAACCGCATATGTACGGCTTTTTGCTACATGATACATCGCCTTAAACCATTTGTTCTTGATCACTGCATCATTATCGGTTGGCGCTCTCCAAATCGAAAATCCCATAGGACCAGTCATTAATTCCTGTCCATCCACCACCATAGAGTCAAATGCTCCGGATAATCGGCTGAACTTGTATACAAAATTTTCTCCTGAAATTACCAGGTGACGGCGTTTTTCACAGACCTGCATGCCTGCTGCCGGTGCATTTGCTGTCTTGATGGCTTGCATATAAAGGTTTTCGTCTGTGTAGCTTT
>JAKSRP010000069.1 GCA_024403555.1 Lachnospiraceae bacterium
CATTCCAATATGGAAGTCTTTCTGTATCCAAGCTTTAAGGTCATGATGTATTACAGATTGGCCCACAAGCTGTATCTGAAGGAACATTATTTCCTGGCGAGATGGGTTTCGCAGAAAGCTGTTCGCAAAACCGGTATCGAGATTCACCCGGGTGCGCAGATTGGAAAAGGATTTTTCATCGACCATGGAAACGGTGTTATCATCGGTGAGACAACGATTATCGGCGATAATGTAACCCTTTACCAGGGCGTTACATTAGGGGGTACCGGTAAGGAGCATGGTAAAAGACACCCAACCATCGGTAATAACGTTATGATTAGTACCGGTGCAAAGGTTCTTGGTTCTTTTAAGATAGGAGATAATTCCAAAATTGGTGCCGGAAGCGTGGTGCTTGAAGAAGTACCGCCGGGATCGACTGTAGTCGGTGTTCCCGGACGTGTGGTAAAACGTGTGAATCCTACAAGGCCGCAGGATGAACTGGACCACGTTCACTTCCCGGATCCTGTCAAGGAAGATATCGCAGTACTGCAAAAAGAAAATACGGAACTGACCAATCGTGTGATTGAATTGGAAAACTTAGTAAGAAGTTTACATAAAGATGAAATACAGTAGAATAACAGTAAACAATTTGTTGAATAATCTATATTTGTTACGATAACGAGTTAACATAATTATATAAAGGAGAACACCATGGAGAACAAATTTAAAATCTACAACACCCTGTCAAAACAGGTTGAAACAATTAAACCAAACGTTGAGGGCAAAATCGCTATGTACACATGCGGCCCTACCGTTTATCACTTCGCACATATCGGAAACCTTCGCAGCTACATTATGGAAGACGTTCTCGAGAAGAGCCTTCGTTTTGTAGGATATGATGTAAAACGTGTTATGAATATCACTGACGTAGGTCACCTTTCATCCGATGCCGATACCGGTGAAGACAAGATGTTAAAAGGTGCAAAACGTGAAAATAAGACAGTTATGGAAATTGCAAAGTTCTATACAGATGCATTTTTCTCAGATTGCGCTAAACTGCAGATCAAAACTCCAGATGTAGTTGAGCCGGCAACAAACTGTATCGATGAGTTTATCAACATGATTACAGTGCTTCTTGAAAAAGGCTACGCCTATCAGGCTGGTGGTAACATTTATTTTGATACATCTAAATTAAAAGATTACTATGTATTCTCATCACAGAGTGAGAAAGAACTTCTTGTCGGTGTTCGTGATGACGTAGAAGAAGATACAAATAAACGCAACAAAAATGACTTTGTACTTTGGTTTACGAAGTCCAAATTCGAAGATCAGGCATTAAAATGGGACAGCCCATGGGGCGTTGGATATCCTGGATGGCACATCGAGTGTTCTTGCATCAGCATGAAGCATCTTGGTGAATACATGGATATCCACTGTGGCGGTGTAGATAACATTTTCCCTCACCACACAAATGAAATTGCTCAGTCTGAGTCTTATCTTGGACATAAATGGTGTAACTACTGGTTCCATGTACATCATTTGAACGACAAATCCGGTAAAATGAGTAAATCAAAAGGCGATTTCTTGACAGTTTCTCTGTTAGAAGAAAAGGGATATAATCCTCTCGTTTATCGTATGTTCTGCCTCCAGTCACATTATCGCAAACCTCTGGAATTTTCTTATGAAGTATTAGACCAGATGGTAAAGACCTATGACAAGCTGGTTAGAAAAACTAGAGCATTGTCTGCTGATGGTGAAGTGGATCAGGAAGTATACAATGCATTCCGTGCAAAATTTGAAGATGCACTTTGCAATGATGTAAACACATCTATGGCAATTACTGTTTTATATGATCTTTTAAAAGCAGACACAAACGATGCTACAAAACGTAAATTGGTTGAAGATTTCGATTATGTATTATCTCTCGATTTGCTTGGTGCAAATGTAGCTGCTGACACAGAAGAAGCTGCAGATGGAGCTGATGATGAATTAACAGCTTATGTGGAAGAAATGATTGCACTTCGTGCACAGGCTAAAAAAGATAAAGATTTTGCAAAAGCAGATGAAATCCGTAATACACTTTTGGAAAAAGGTATTGCCATCAAAGACACACGTGAAGGTGTTATCTGGGAAAGAGTTTAAGATGCATGGAAGATTTTAAATCACTGGTGGAAAAAAGTTTTTCCTGCAATATAAAAGATTTGCGAACAGAGTCTCCGCTGACTCTGGCATATATTGGAGATGCAGTGTATGATTTGATTGTGCGAACTGTGGTTGTGGAACGGGCAAACCGTTCCCCAAAGGAGCTGCACAAAAGCGCCGTAAAATATGTCAATGCAGCAACACAGGCTAGAATGATTGAGGCATTGGAAGCAGATCTTACTGAAGATGAGACTGCAGTATTCCATCGTGGCAGAAATGCAAAGTCCGGAACATCTGCAAAAAATGCGTCGATTGTGGATTACCGCAAGGCGACCGGTTTTGAAGCTGTGATTGGATACTTGTATTTGCAGGGAGATATGGAGAGAGCAGTTTTCTTAATTAAAAAAGCGCTTGAGATGATTGAGTTGGAGTTATAATGAAATAATTAAAGCCTGTAAGATTAATGAATGAGAAGGATAAGTAGAAAGTTATGGTATAACATGGAAGAAAACGAATTTAGAATTGAAGGCCGAAATGCGGTGATCGAGGCATTTCGTGCCGGTAAACCAATTGATAAACTGTTTGTGTTGGATGGTTGCCAGGATGGTCCTATTATGACCATCAAAAGAGAAGCTAAAAAGCATAATGTACTTGTAAAATACGTCACAAGAGACCGTTTGGATCAGTTGTCGGAAACAGGAAAGCACCAGGGTGTTATTGCTTATGGTGCTGCTTATGAATATGCAGAAGTAGAGGACATTCTTGCAAAAGCAAGAGAAAAAGGAGAAGATCCATTTATTTTTCTCTTGGACAATATCGAAGATCCTCATAACCTTGGTGCAATCATTCGTACAGCAAATCTTGCCGGTGCGCATGGCGTCATTATACCAAAGAACCGCGCTGTAGGATTAACAGCCACAGTTGCGAAAGCATCCGCTGGAGCGCTTGCATATACACCGGTAGCTAAAGTAACAAACATGGCACAGACAATCGAAGAACTTAAAAAAGAAGGCATCTGGTTCGTATGCGCAGATATGGGCGGAGAGACCATGTACAAGCTTAATCTGAAAGGTCCTATCGGCATGGTAATCGGAAACGAAGGAAACGGTGTAGGGCGCCTTGTTAAGGATAAATGTGACTTTGTTGCGTCAATACCTATGAAAGGTGATATTGATTCTTTGAATGCCTCAGTGGCAGCAGGCGTTCTTGCATTTGAAATTGTGAGACAAAGACTGCAGTAGGAGGGAGTTAAATTCCTTGAAAGATATTAAGTTATCAGATGATGAATTAATTGAA
>JAKSRP010000007.1 GCA_024403555.1 Lachnospiraceae bacterium
CTATGATTATACACTCTCTGGGGCTATAATAGCAATTTCCTATAAATTAAAAAAGGCCCCGCAAATTGCGGGGCCATCCTGGTATGAGTTTTATTCTTTTTTATAGTATAGATTATTAGTGGAAGTCACCAATTGTTCTTCCAAGGATATCAGCGATTTCAAGCTGGTATTCGTCGATATCTTTTGTCATCTGTAATGCTTCCTGGATGTCAAGGTCATAGTAAGCACCATCTTTGTAACCTACAACACGTTTGTTGCCGCCTTTTAATAATAAGTCAACAGCATACGCACCCATCATAGATGCATGGAAACGGTCAAGTGCTGTTGGGCTGCCACCACGCTGCATGTGACCAAGAATTGTTGCACGAGTTTCGATACCTGTAGCTGCTTCAATTCTCTTAGCCATACCATAAGAATGACCAATTCCTTCTGCATTAACGATTAAGTGATGTGTCTTACCTTTTGCACGAGATCTTAAAATATTATCGATTACTTTTAATTCTGTCATTGGTAAGTTACCATCGAATTTTTCAGGGATTAAGATGTTTTCAGCGCCTGTTGCGATACCACACCATAATGCGATATAACCAGCATCACGACCCATAACTTCGATGATAGAACATCTTTCGTGAGACATGGATGTGTCTTTGATCTTGTCGATAGCGTCCATAGCTGTGTTAACAGCTGTGTCGAAACCGATTGTGTATTCTGTACAAGCGATATCTAAGTCGATTGTTCCAGGAACACCTACTGCATTGATACCCTGTTCTGCTAATTTACCAGCACCACGGAAAGAACCGTCACCACCGATAACTACAAGACCATCGATGCCATGTTTTCTACAGATTTCAGCACCTTTCTGCTGATATTCTAATTCTTTGAATTCAAGACAACGAGCTGTCTTTAAGATAGTACCACCACGGTTGATTGTGTTGGATACTAATTTGGAAGTCATATCAACGATTTCTTCGTTTAATAAACCGCTGTAACCTCTGTACATACCTTTTACGTTTAAGCCACGTGCTAAACCAGTACGAACAACTGCACGAACAGCTGCGTTCATAGCTGGAGCATCGCCACCACTTGTTAAAACACCAATAGTTTTAATCTTCTTATTTTCCATAACGTCCTCCATAATAAAGCTCATACATAATTCCATACCATATACAAACTACAATCATATATATTTTAATTTATTTTAGATAAATTTTCAATAGTCTTATCAATTACTTTTACATTTCCATAACCATATTTTTCATGAATTTCATCAAAAAATGCATCATTTAAGTCCACAGAATAATTATATGGCAATCGTTTGATAGCTCGTTCTTTTTTGCAGAAAATTACGACGGAATTTTTGCCGGAATAATTGCCTAAAAGAGATAAAAATTCCTGCTGTTTTTCAAAGAATTCATCCTTATCGGCGAACTGAATCCACACTTCTTTTGGAATTTTGTCAAATGGTACCACCTGGGAGCAGATCAATTTGCCGCCTTCTTCTGAAATCTGAGCACGACCGCGAATCAGCACCTTTTCGTCAACATTTATAAACTGCTGATAGGTTGTGTAATCTCTTGGGAAAACAACGACTTCAATGACTCCTCGAAGGTCCTCGAGCATGATAAAGGCCATATTCTGGTTCGTCTTTGTAAGTTTTACAGTCTTTTCTGTGATAATACCTCCAAGAATATACTCACGATTGTCATACGCCTTTGTTTTTCCTGTTTCCTCATCCACAAGAAAGTCGGAGGTAAATGCATTCGTATTCTTTTCTAAGGTACCTGCATATTCATCTAATGGATGTCCGCTGGCGTAAATGCCAAGCACTTCTTTTTCCATGGCAAGCTTCTGTTCGTTGGAATAATCCTCAATCTCAGGATAAGTAATCTCAAAGCTCTTCTTATCTTCAGGTGCCAG
Source organism: Lachnospiraceae bacterium (assembly GCA_024403555.1). Lineage (GTDB taxonomy): Bacteria > Bacillota > Clostridia > Lachnospirales > Lachnospiraceae > Fimousia. Next base: position 1,918 of record JAKSRP010000007.1, read on the forward strand.
GAAATCAAGCAATGACATCTGCCCTGCCATCTCATTCTTACGTTCCTTCTGGACACTGTCGATGATCTGTACATAAACTAACATTTTCTGTCTGCGGCTTCCACGCATGGAATCAAGAGCACCAGACTTGATAAAGCTTTCAATGGTTCTCTTATTGATTTCCTTACTCGAAAGTCTTTCTACTAAATCCTGAAGATCCTTAAATTTGCCGTGAGCTTCGCGCTCCGCAATAATCGCATTAATTACTGGTTTTCCTAAACTCTTGATTGCGGAAAGCCCATAACGGATGGTCTTACCATTTGCCGAGAAATCCCCTTCCCCTTCATTGATGTCTGGCGGAAGAATATCGATTCCCATGTTACGGCAGGTATAGACATACTCTGCTACCTTCGTACTGTTTCCAAGAACGGACGTTAATAACGCCGCCATAAATTCAACCGGATAGTAATATTTTAAATAAGCTGTCTGATAAGCAACTACGGCGTAGGCTGCTGCATGCGATTTGTTAAATGCGTACTTGGCGAAATCGATCATCTCATCAAAGATATGATTTGCCACCTCTTCGGAAATACCATTTGCAATACAGCCAGGAACTCCCTCATCCGGATTACCGTAAACGAAGTTTTTGCGTTCCTTAAGCATAACATCGGCCTTCTTCTTAGACATCGCACGACGCACAAGGTCGCTTCGACCAAGGGTATAACCCGCTAGCTTCATTACAATCTGCATAACCTGTTCCTGGTATACAATACAGCCATAGGTAGGTGCAAGAATCTCTTCTAATTCCGGACAATCATAGGTGATATTTTCCGGATGGTTCTTGCCTTCAATATATTTTGGAATAAAGTCCATTGGACCTGGTCGGTAGAGGGAAATACCCGCAATAACATCTTCTAGATTATGCGGACGAAGTTCCTTCATGAAGCTCTTCATTCCGGCACTTTCAAGTTGGAATACACCTTCGCACCTTCCGGCACCAATCATATCATAAACTTTGGAGTCATCCATATCGAGATGATCAATATCAATGTCTCTTCCAGTATTTTTCTTAATCAATCGAACCGCATCCTGAATAACGGTCAGGGTACGAAGTCCTAAAAAGTCCATCTTAAGAAGCCCTAGCTCTTCGATGGTCGTCATCGTAAACTGAGTCGTAATCGCATCCTCAGATGCACGGGAAAGTGGCACATACTCATCCAATGCCTTCTGGCCGATTACAACACCAGCTGCATGCATGGAAGAATGTCTTGGAAGCCCTTCTAGGCGCATGGACATATCAAGCAGATATCTTGTCTCAGAATCAGTCTCGTATGCATCACGCAGGTCTTTCGAATTCTTAAGGCCTTTCTCGATGGTAATATTTAATTCATTCGGTATCATCTTTGCAATGGAATCCACCTTAGCATATGGGATATCAAGCACACGTCCCACATCACGGATTACCATACGCGCAGCCATGGTACCAAAGGTTACAATCTGAACAACCTGCTCTTTTCCATACTTTTCTACTACGTAATCGATAACCTCCTGTCTACGTTCGTAGCAGAAATCCACGTCAATATCGGGCATGGATACACGTTCCGGATTTAAGAAACGTTCAAAGAGCAGCTGAAAACGAATCGGATCAATATTCGTGATACCTAAGCAGTAAGATACAATACTTCCCGCAGCTGAACCACGTCCCGGTCCGACAGCAATTCCATGGTCACGTCCATAACGGATAAAATCCCACACAATCAGGAAATAATCCACGTAACCCATATTTTTGATGGTATTTAATTCAAAATTTAATCGTTCCTGCAGTTTTGCCGGTGGATTCTGGCCATATCGTCTGACCATACCATCACGGCACAGACTCTGCAGATAGTCAAATGCATCTGCATATCCTTCAGGGATATCAAATTTTGGCACTTTCTGAACACCAAATTCAATCTCTACGTTACAACGTTCGGCAATTTTATGCGTATTATCAATTGCTTCCTGTGCATACGGAAAGAGCTTTCTCATCTCTTCTTCAGATTTTACATAATACTGACCACCGTCATAACGCATACGGTCTTCGTCAGAGAGTTTCTTTCCTGTCTGGATACAGAGCAGAATATCATGTGCCTCCGCATCCTCTTCTAATATATAATGGCAGTCATTTGTCGCAATCATTGGAATGCCGGTGTCCTTCGAAAGCTTTAACATCCCTGTATTAACAATGGTCTGTTCTCTTAGTCCATGATCCTGTAATTCCAGGAAGAAATTGCCCTTTCCAAATATATCCTGCAAATGATATGCTGCTGCCTTGGCTTTTTCATAATCATCACGTCGAAGAGCCACTGCAACCTCTCCTGCTAAACATGCAGAAGATGCAATAATCCCTTCGCTGTATTGTTCTAGTACTTCATAATCCACACGTGGCTTATAATAAAAACCTTCCGTAAAACCACGGGATACAATCTTCATCAAATTGTGATAGCCGGTGTCATTCTCTGCGAGAAGCACAAGATGGTAATATCCACTCTCACGAACATGACGAGAGCCTCCGGTAACATAAACCTCGCATCCGATGATCGGCTTAATTCCTTCCGCACGGCATGCCTTGTAAAAGTCAATGACACCATACATAACACCGTGGTCCGTAATCGCCACACTGTCCATGCCAAGCTCTTTCACCCTTTTGGCTAATTCTTTAATTTTACTAGATCCATCCAGAAGAGAATATTCTGTATGGAGATGTAAATGGGTAAAACTCATAATGTTCCCTTCCTTATAGCGGTAAATCGCCGGCAGAATCTGCCGGCGCATCTTTGCAATCTTTTATAATGTTCCTTTATCTGATACTACTATAATATATCATCTAACTGTACACCTATCTGGACATGATAATAGGAACCAAAATCTTCAAATCCAAGATAGATTTCACCATTGCCATCAACGGTATAATAGTATTGGTGTGATTTGATGAGTTCATCATACTTTTCTTCTGTAAAATCAAAGCCGGTTGCATCCCCCATTCGATCTCTCAAATCAGAATCCATCTCTTTTAAATGAATCTTTTCATCAAGATTAATGGTTTCTAAGGTATTATTATCTACCAGATAGGAATGAATGCTTCGTGGCTTATCATTATCATATTCTTCATGAATAATCGCACTGTAATTCTCATCAAAATAAGTCAGATACTGATTAAAATTATAATCTTTATTGGTATCTCTGCAGGCTTCCGCCTTTGCCTTAGCCTCTGCAGCAATTTTTTGCATCTCCTTACCAAAGCCTTTTGTTGCCATTATATCATCCTGATCTGCAAAAACACTGTAGGAGTAGCCCGAATAATATTGATACCCTTTATAATCCCAGTCAAAGGAATCACCTTCAAAGTAAGAACGAAGGGAATACTTTGCATCCAGTCTGTCTTCATCATAATCGTCTGTTTCATTTCTAACATCAGAAAACTGTCCATCTGGTAAAACTGTCTCAGGATGATATCCGAAAATATTCTCTATCTGATCAACAATTTGTGTTACTTCTTCCGGAATCTGTATATTAGAATTACGAATCACGCCAAGCAGAAATCCAAATAAAACCGGAATCATATTAAATATGATAAGGCAAATGATAACCCATATGATTGGATTTCGCTTTCTTTTTACTTCTCCATTCTGACGATGGCGGTTTGCTCTTTCATTTTCCCTAAGTTCTCTGGCTTTGTTCTTCTTATGAATATCTCGTTCTGCCTTCTTCTGTTCACGAAGGACGGAATCCACGAATTCCCCAGAGTTTACGGATTTCTCATGAATGCTCGGTCTTACAAATAGACTTCCAATTGTATGAAAAATACCACCAAATCCACCATGAATATCATGGTCAATTCCACGGTCGGATACATAATCGCCCTTGATACGATATCGTTCAAGCTGCTCTCTTCGATATGCTTCTTCCTTCTCCGGTTCACAATAAGTACACCAGTCGCGATTTAATACGCGCCCACATTTTGGACAAAATTTAAAATATTCTGGCATAACCTGATTCCCCCTTTCTTACTCTAATTTTAGCATAGTTTTTATTTGAAGGAAATGTTTTTACCGATTGATATTTGATGTCAAAAAGCGTAAGATAAACTTGACTAAAAATAAATTCATACGAGGTATATTTTATGAAAAAATTGAGTGAATTACTGGCAAAAATCCCTTACACTCTCGTAAAGGGTAGTTTAGATACAGATGTCTGCGACATCATTTATGACTCCCGAAAGGTAGTAAAAGACTGTGCATTTCTTTGTATCAGCGGCACAACGGTTGATGCACACAAATTTATCCCGGATGCAGTAGCAAAAGGTGCTTCTGTAATCATCGTGGAAAAGGATGTAGAAGTGGAAGGCGATGTTACGGTTGTCAAAGTTGAATCCGCAAGACAGGCACTTGCATTCCTTGCAGCTGCTCATTTTGATTATCCAGCAGAAAAGCTTACTACCATCGGTTTAACTGGTACCAAAGGAAAAACAACAACTACTTATATGGTGGAAGCAATCCTTAAACATGCCGGCAAAAAGGTTGGTGTGATCGGTACAATCGGTGCGGTTGTAGACGGCAAACAGTATAAGACTAATAATACGACTCCTGAATCCTATGAAGTTCAGTATTTAATGAGTGAAATGGTAAAAGCAGGCTGTGAATATATGGTCATGGAAGTTTCCTCTCAGGGACTTATGATGAACCGCGTCGATGGATTTGACTTTGATTACGGCGTATTCACAAACCTTTCCCCTGACCATATTGGTCCAAATGAACACAGCTCTTTTGAAGAATATTTATATTACAAATCTCTCTTATTCCAGAGATGTAAAGTAGGTTTCTTCAATGCAGATGATAAAAACTTTGATCAGATGTTAACTGGTCACACATGCGAAGTAAAAACCTTTGGTTTCGCCCAAAATGCTGACTTACGCGCATCTAACGACGAATTATTTGCACAGGATGGGGAACTTGGAATTAAGTTTGATTTAAGCGGCGATATCAACGGACCAATGATCGTTAATATTCCTGGTAAATTCAGTGTATACAACGCATTAGTTGCTTTATCCATCAGCAATGCACTTGGTGTTCCTGTGGAAGATATGCAGGCTGCACTTAAAGTCATCAAGGTTAAGGGCCGTGTTGAAATCGTTCCTATTTCCAAGGATTTCACAATCTTAATCGATTATGCACACAACGCAATGAGTATGGAAAGCATTTTAGAAACCCTTCGCGAGTACAACCCTGGCAGACTCATTTCCTTATTTGGATGTGGTGGTAACCGTTCGAAGCTTCGTCGTTATGAAATGGGTGAAACTTCTGGTAAGATGGCTGATTTATCCATCATTACTGCTGATAACAACCGTATGGAAGCCATTCAGGACATTTTAGCTGACATCAAAATCGGTCTTGCTAAAACAGACGGTAAATTCGTGGAAATCGAAGATCGTACAGATGCGATTCATTATGCAATTGACAATGCTAAAAAGGGTGATATCATCGCATTACTTGGAAAAGGTCATGAAGAATATATCGATGAATTAGGTTCTAAGCGTTTCTACAGCGAACGTCAGGTCATCGAAGAATATGCAAAAGAAAAGGGAATGATCTAATATGGAAAATATTACAGTAAAAGAAATTTTAGAAGCGACAGGCGGAAAGCTGCTTTGTGGCTCTAGTGATAAAGTAATTGCACATTTTTGCATCGACTCCCGTCAGGCAGACGAAACTTCTTTATTCGTGCCAATCATCGGGGAACGAGTAGATGCACATAAATTTATGGATGGAACAATTGCAGCAGGCGCTGCTTCTCTTACAATGGAACATGATTCCTACGAAGCAGACCAGCCAGTCATCAAGGTTCCTGATACCATCAAAGCAATGCAGGATCTTGCTATCTGGTACCGCAACAAGATGGATCTTCCAATCGTTGCCGTTACCGGTTCTGTTGGTAAAACAACAACACGTGAGATGATTACCTGCGTATTAAAAGGAAAATTCAAAGCATTCGAAACAAGTGGCAATCAGAACAGCCAGATTGGGGTTCCTCTTACGATCGATAAGATGAGCTACTCTGATGAAATTGCAGTTTTAGAGCTTGGAATGAGCGAACGCGGCCAGATTACGATTTTAACAAATATTGCCCAGCCTAATGTTGCTGTTGTAACAAATGTTGGGGTTGCTCACATCGAGATGTTAAAGACACGTGAAAATATCTGTGCCGAAAAGCTAGATATTCAGAAAGGCTTAAAGGAAGGCGGCGTGATGTTTATCAATGGTGATAACGATATGCTTTCTGCTCATGCTGCTGAACTTGTGAATCATCCATTTAAATTCTATGGATTTGGCGAAAACTGTGATATCCGTGCCGTTGACGTAAAGGAAATCGGCGGACAGACAGAATTCACCTGTCTCATGGATGGTAATGCTTATCCTGTAGTCCTTAATTCTCTCGGCGACCATATGGTATTAAATGCTCTTGCTGCCATCGGTGTTGGGGCTCATTTTGGTATTCCTGTATCTGTTGCAAGTGAACAGTTATCTGGATTTAAAGGACAGCGTCAGGATATCCGTGAAAGCAATGGCTATACAGTCATTGATGATACTTACAATGCAAGCCCAGATTCCATGAAAGCGGCTCTTAGCATCTTAAATGGCATGAATGGCAAAAACAACAAGATTGCCGTCATCGCAGATATGCTTGAACTCGGACCAAACTCCCCAGCTTACCACAGAGAAGTAGGCGAATATATCGTTGGTACATCCATCACAGACGTATTTGCCGTTGGGGAAATGATTGACTATGCGTTAGAAGCAATTCGCGAAGGCAATGTGGATATCGCAATTCATAAATTCGAAAACAACGAAGAACTGACCGCTGCGCTGAAAGACTTTGTAAAAGAAGGCGATGCAGTGCTTCTTAAGGGATCGAATGGAATGAAGTTAAAGCAGGTGGCTAATCAGTTATAGTTTGGATTTGGCTTGCATCACTTATACGCACTAAGATTAAAAAAATTAGAACAACTAGCAGCCATGTTTTCTTTTTGCTTATAGAAGTGTTTTTTGAATCATGGACATCTATCAAGAGGGTGTATCCCACTTACGTACGTTAAGACTACGTCTTTCCGTTCGTAGAGGGGATACACCCTCTTTCTATCTGTTCATGTCGCTAAAAACACATATTATTTAACAAATCACTTCTTGTTTTAATGACTAGGACGGTTTCTTCCAACGCATGAAGCAAAAAACACTAGAACTACTTCATTCAGGTTTTCTTTGCTGCTAAATGTTTTTTGTTGTATGGACAGATGAAAAGGGTGTATCCCGAATACGAACGGAAAGACGTAGTCTTAACGTACGTAGGCGGGATACACCCTTTGAAAGATGTCCATACTTCAAAAAATACTTTCAATAAGCAAAAAGAAAACATGGATGTTAGTTGTTCTTGTTTTTTCGCTTTAAGTTGGAAGAAACCGTCCTAGTCAAATTAAAACAAGAAGTACTTTACTAATGCTTATTTGTGTTTCTTATTATTAAAAATCCACTGACCAATCTTCTTAACAACTCCAAAGATCTGTTTCAAACTAATCTTCACTTCTAACACTGCTTTTCCACTTGGAATCCATACAGATACACTTCCGCCTCTTACGCGGAATTCTCCCCAGCCGTCCTGATTGATCTGGACGCGGCCGAGATCTGGATTTAAGGCATCAACGAAATATTGTCCGGCATGGTGTTTGCCGACTTCCATCCATTTCGAACCTTCTGGCCCGTCAGAACAGAGTAACGCAAGACCATTTGCCTCGTTTTCGCCTTCACGGGTAAATCCTACCACATCAAAGTGATCAAAATAATCATGCTGCATGCCGTAAGCATGAGTTTTTCGAAGCTTCATTAAGGTATTAAGCTGTGCCACCGGTTTTACTTCGTGTTCTGGGTCATTTACGCCATAATAATCGCCGTAGAATACACATGGAATACCTTTTTCCTGTAATAAGATGATGGCATAAGCAATCGGCTTGAACCAGTCAGACACCCAGGTGCCTAACGCTTGTCCTGGCTGGGTATCGTGGTTGTCGACAAATGTCACTGCATGCCAAGAGTCAACTCCGGTGAGCGTATTGTCAAAAAGCTTCGCCATGTCAAACTGCCCATTTGCATTGGAAATATTGGCAAAATTCATATGCAATGGCACATCGAATAGATTAATTTTTCCTTCTGTCTGGTGGATATAATTTCGAAGCTTTCCAAGATCGCCACTCCAGAATTCCGCCACGGTAAATGCTTCTTCGCCGGAAAAATCACGAATTTCCTGAATCCAGTCTTTGTAAAAACCGGCACTCATATGCTTCACTGCGTCCAAACGGAATCCATCTATATCTGCAAAATGATAGTACCATTTGCCGAATCGGATCAGCTCTTCGCGTACTTCCGGATTTTCTAAATCAATATCGGCACCCATCAGATAATCGAAGTTGCCATTTTCATTATCGACGTCTCTTGCCCAGTTCTTTCCTTCAAAAAGGAAGATGCCGTTTCGCCCCTGGCCATCACGTTCCGTGTAGTCAACACTTTTAAAATGATTGTGGTTCCATTTAAACGGGCTATAGGCATTACCACGGCCATCGAAATTAAACTGAGTAAATGCTGTTGCGCAGATTTTATCGGACATTTTAAAGTTGCGGTTGTCATAAGCTACTTCATAGCCTTCAACCGCTTCCGGGCCGTCCGCACCCATCTTATGATTTAACACGATATCGGCCAGAACCTGTACACCCTGGTCATGAAAGGCACGAATCGCTTTAAAATATTCATCTTTTGTTCCATATTTTGTTGGAATGGTTCCCTTCTGATCGAATTCGCCCAGATCGTAAATGTCATAGACTCCGTATCCCACGTCGTTCATGCCTCCCATGCCTTTATAAGCCGGCGGCATCCACACCATGGTCACCCCTGCATCGGCAAGCTCATAGGCTTTGGCGCGAAATCGGTTCCAGTTCTTTCCGTCTCCCGGCAGATACCATTCGAACATCTGAAACATCATTCTATTTTTCTGATTCATAATCGTAAGTCTGACGTTTTCTCGCCATTTCATCACTTTCTAAATATTCATCGTAAGTTGTTAATTTATCGATCAACTGACCATTTGGAAGGATTTCCATGATACGATTTGCCGTTGTCTGCACAATCTGATGGTCACGGCAGGCAAATAACATTGCACCAGGAAATGCAATCATACCATTGTTTAACGCTGTGATAGCTTCCATGTCTAAATGGTTGGTTGGTTCATCAAGAACAAGTACATTTGCTCCGGAAATCATCATCTTGGATAAGAGACAACGAACCTTTTCACCACCAGAAAGAACCGTTACATCCTTCATGCCATCTTCGCCAGAGAATAACATACGGCCAAGGAAGCCTCGCACGTAGGTCACATCTTTTTCATCAGAATACTGCATCAGCCAGTCTACGATTGGCTCAGATACGGTAAATTCTGCGTTAGAATCTTTTGGGAAATAGGACTGAGAGGTTGTAACGCCCCATTTGTAAGTCCCTTCGTCTGGTTCCATCTCTCCCATGATAATCTGGAATAAAGTAGTTTTTGCAAGCTCATTTCCTCCGACAAATGCTACCTTATCTTCGCGGTTGATCATAAAACTGATGTTATCAAGCACTTTTACCCCGTCGATTGTCTTTGAAAGATTTTCTACGAAAAGCACATCATTTCCGATTTCACGGTTTGGCTTGAAAGCAATATATGGGTATTTTCTGGAAGATGGACGAATCTCATCTAACACAATTTTATCAAGTGCCTTCTTACGGGAAGTAGCCTGCTTCGATTTGGAAGCATTTGCACTAAATCGTGCGATAAATTCCTGTAATTCCTTGATCTTATCTTCTTTTTTCTTGTTCTGTTCCTTCATCTGACGAATGAGGAGCTGGGAAGATTCATACCAGAAATCATAGTTTCCGGCAAATAAACTGATCTTTCCATAATCAATATCTGCAATCTGTGTGCAGACTTTATTTAAGAAATATCGGTCATGGGATACCACGATGACTGTGTGGTCGAAGTTGATCAGGAATTCTTCTAACCATGCAATCGCATCTAAGTCAAGGTGGTTGGTCGGTTCGTCGAGGAGCAGAATATCTGGGTCACCAAATAATGCCTGGGCAAGAAGAACCTTCACCTTCTGGGAACCGTCTAATTCTCGCATGGTCATATAATGAAGATCGGTATCGATGCCAAGACCATTTAACAAAGTTGCAGCATCGGATTCTGCGTTCCAGCCGTCCATATCCGCAAATTCTGCTTCTAATTCTGCTGCCTTAACGCCATCTTCTTCGGTAAAATCTTCTTTCATGTAGATTGCTTCCTTCTCCTTCATGATTTCATAAAGGCGGTGGTTGCCCATGATAACAGTATCAAGAACCATGTATTCGTCATACTGGAAATGATCCTGCTTTAACCAGGACATTCTCTGTCCTTCGGTCATAACAACATACCCATTGGTTGGTTCTAATTCTCCGGATAAAATTCGTAAAAATGTGGACTTGCCGGCACCATTTGCACCGATGAGGCCATAACAGTTTCCTTCTGTAAATTTAATATTAACGTCTTCGAATAATGCTTTTTTGCCTACACGAAGGGTTACACCATTTGCACTAATCATTTATATAATTCCTTTCTAGTGTGGATGTTTATTTATGTAATTCTTTTTGTTATCTTTTATTATTATGTAGTGTACTTCTGGCACACTTCCTGCCCTTTTAAAAAGCGCACTTCCGTGCATTATAGCATACGTTTCCACTTGTTTACAACATCAGAAAAAGGTATAATTAAAATAGCGTGAAAGTGACGTAAGAAAGAATCGCTCTAAGTAAAAACATTATTAGTGAATAAGGAAGGTAATCATTATGAAAACAGTAGAAGATTATATTACAACGATCCCTGATTTCCCTGAAGAAGGCGTTATGTTCAGAGATATCACAACTGTATTCCAGGATGCAGAAGGCTTCAAATTAGCAATTGATGAAATGACAAAATTAATCGAAGACACAGACTGCGATGTTATTTGTGGTGCTGAATCCCGTGGATTCTTATTTGGTGCTCCAATGGCTTACAACATGGGCAAACCATTTGTATTAGTTCGTAAAAAAGGTAAATTACCAAGAGAAACTGTATCCCAGAAATATGATTTAGAATATGGTTCTGCAGAAGTTGAAATGCACACTGACTCCATCAAACCAGGTCAGAAGGTTGTAATCGTTGACGACTTAATCGCTACTGGCGGAACAATCGAAGCTGCTTGTAAATTAGTTGAAAAATTAGGCGGCGAAGTTGTAAAATGTGTATTCCTTCTTGAGTTAAAAGGCTTAAATGGACGTGAAAAGCTCGCTAAATATGATGTTGCTTCCGTTTTAGCTTATGATGGAATCTAAGATTTGAATTAAATTGAATTAGATTAAATTAGAAATTGAAATTCCCAGGCAGTGGCTGCCTGGGAATTTTTTACACACATTTTTTATCGTTTTTTGATACTAGTTTTACACATTTTTTGCTATTACTTGCGAATGATGAGAGATTTCACAGGTGTTGAAGCTCCAAACTCGTATCCTAGTATTCTTTAAGCAAAAATGCCATATATAAAGGAATAATCAGTATCTGCTCTGTTTTTCCAATATTATAATCGCCGACTTTTATTGCATGATAAACATGGTACTTTTCTGGATGTTTCAAAATAGTTTTCGCACTTTTTGTATTCCCTGTCGTCGCTTTCACTTCTACTAATACACATTCGCCTTTATAGCGAATGATAAAATCCACTTCTAATCCAGAATCTTTATGATAATAATATAATTTCCTTCCCATTTTCGAAAAAATATCAGCAATTAAATTTTCAAAGATTGCACCTTTATACCCTTGCAGATTTCCTTGTAAAACATCAAACTGCGTTCCATCTTCAAGCATACTTATAAATAAGCCTGTATCAGCCAAATATACTTTAAATATCTCTTTTATCGCATTCCCATCTAATGGAAGTTCTGGTATTGACAAATTATAACATCTGTTAATAATTCCTGCATCTTCAATCCATTGCAAACTACCTGCAAAATGTGATGCTTTTGAGCCTTTCTTTACTATTGAATATTGAAACTTTTTATTCTCTTTACCTAACTGTCGTGGAATTGATTGGAAACATTCTTTACTATTAGCTTTATCTTTTGTGGTAGCATATTTTACCATATCATCCTCATATGAATGAATAATGTCTCTCTGCATTTGTAAAACAAGATTCATTTGATTTGTATCTATAAAAGTTTGTACCACTGCTGGCATTCCTCCTACAACTGCATATTGCAGAAGAAGTTGACGAAATCGATTATGAAAAGCTTCTGGTATAGGTTTTACCTTCTCCATACTGTTTTTCAAGGGACTTTTTTCTGTTTTTGACTATTTTTCAAGGGACTTTTTAAGATATTTAAAAATACCGACTCCAGGTTTTCACCCAAAGTCGGCATCTTATATCCTATCAATATCAATTTTATAAATATTTCTTCAAAAACTGTCCTGTATAGGATCCATCCACTGCTGCCACCTCTTCTGGTGTACCTTTTGCAACGACAGTCCCACCACCATCGCCGCCTTCTGGTCCCATATCAATGATATAGTCAGCGGTTTTGATAACTTCTAAGTTATGTTCAATGACAACGATCGTATTGCCACCTTCGCGAAGTTCCTGTAAAATATCCACTAACTTATGAACATCGGCAAAATGAAGTCCAGTTGTCGGTTCATCCAGGACATAAATAGTTTTCCCTGTACTTCTTCTTGAAAGCTCTGTGGCTAATTTTACACGCTGGGCTTCCCCACCGGAAAGAGTTGTCGCTGGCTGACCAAGTCTAATATAACCAAGTCCCACATCATAAAGTGTCTTGATCTTACGATAAACATTTGGCACATTCTCAAAGAACTTCACTGCTTCTTCCACTGTCATATCAAGCACATCATAGATTGTTTTCCCCTTATAGCGAACCTCTAAGGTTTCACGATTATAGCGCTTACCACCACAAACCTCACAAGGCACATACACGTCTGGAAGGAAATGCATCTCAATCTTTAAAATACCATCTCCACGGCAGGCTTCACATCGACCACCTTTCACGTTAAAACTAAAACGGCCTTTGTTATATCCACGGGATTTTGCATCTTTCGTCAGTGCAAATAAATCCCTGATCTGATCAAATACTCCTGTATAAGTAGCCGGATTTGATCTTGGTGTACGTCCAATTGGTGACTGGTCAATATTGATGATCTTATCTAACTGTTCCAAACCTTCAATATCTTTATGCTTTCCAGCCTTTAACTTGGAACGATTCAAGGTTTTGGATAAATGTTTATATAAAATGCTGTTTACAAGAGAGCTTTTACCGGAACCGGAAACACCAGTCACACAGGTTAAGACCCCCAGTGGGAATTCTACATCAATATCCTTCAAGTTATTCTGAGCAGCTCCTACAACCTTAATCCATCCTGTTGGTTCTTTTCGTCCTGCAGGTACTGGAATCTTCACTTTTCCACTTAAATACTGACCGGTAATGGATTCTTCACAATCCATAATATCCTGTGGTGTTCCCTGCGCAACAACTTGTCCACCATGCTCGCCTGCTCCTGGACCGATATCCACAATATGATCTGCAGCTAACATGGTATCTTCATCATGCTCTACAACAATCAGAGTATTGCCCAAATCTTTTAGGTCTTTTAATGTCTTAATTAATTTATCATTATCTCTCTGGTGAAGACCGATACTTGGTTCATCCAGGATATAAGCTACCCCAACTAATCCGGAACCAATCTGCGTCGCAAGTCGGATACGCTGAGCTTCCCCACCAGATAATGTTCCTGTTGCTCGAGATAAGGAGAGATAATCCAATCCAACATTCATCAGGAATCCAAGTCTTGCATGAATTTCCTTCAGAATTTCGGCACCGATATAGCGTTCGCGGTCACTAAACTCGATTTCTTTCAGATAAGAAACGAGATTTTTGATATTCATCTCACAGATTTCTGTGATATTGCGATTTCCAATAGTAACCGCAAGAGAAGTTTTCTTCAGTCTCTGCCCTTTACATACCTTACAAGGAGTAACTGACATAAATGTCTCATAGTCAGCCTTCATTCGCTCGGAAGATTCTCTATAACGACGATAAGCATTCTCAATCAGCCCTTCAAATGCTACATTATAGACGCCTTCTCCTCTCTGACCGATATGATGTACTTTCACTTCTCGTCCACCAGTTCCGTGAATAAGGATTTCTCTCTGTTCTTCTGTTAAATCCTTAAATGGAGTATCTAAACTGAAATCATAGGCTTCTGCCAATGCTTTTAATACACTGTAAGAAAATCCCTTTCGTGTTTTCACGGACTGCCAGCCCGTCAGGGTAATCGCACCTTCTGCAATACTCAAATTCCAGTCTGGAATAATCATCTCAATGTCAAATTCCATCTTTTCGCCAAGCCCAGAACACTCTGGACATGCGCCAAATGGATTGTTAAAAGAGAAGCTTCGTGGTTCAATCTCATCCATGCTGACTCCACAGTCAGGACAGGAAAAACTGGTACTATAAGATAATTCTTCTCCACCAATTACATCGAGAACAAGAAGTCCGTCCGATAATTCCATAACCGTTTCAATGGAATCGGTCAAACGTTTTTCAATACCTTCTCGTACTACTAATCGGTCTACTACAACTTCTATATTATGTTTTTTATTTTTATCTAAATTAATATCTTCTGACAAATCATAGACATTGCCATCCACACGGACACGTACATATCCACTCTTCTTCATCTGAGCAAGCAGTTTCTGATGCTGTCCTTTACGCCCACGAACAACTGGCGCAAGAAGCTGAAATCTCGTTCTTTCCGGAAGACAAAGTACCGCATCTACAATCTGATCCACCGTCTGTCTGCTGATCTCACGCCCACATTCCGGACAATGAGGCACACCAATTCGTGCATACAAAAGACGAAGATAATCATAAATCTCCGTTACTGTACCTACCGTAGATCTTGGATTTCGGTTCGTTGTCTTCTGGTCAATGGAAATGGCCGGTGAAAGTCCTGAAATATGCTCCACCTCCGGCTTTTCCATCTGCCCTAAGAACTGTCTCGCATAGGAAGATAAGGATTCCATATATCTTCTCTGACCTTCTGCATAAATGGTATCGAAAGCAAGAGAGGATTTACCAGAACCGCTTAAACCTGTCATAACGACAAATTCATTTCTCGGGATTTCAATATCAATATTTTTCAGATTGTGCTCTCTGGCACCTGTAATTTTAATGATATCTTTTTTCATGTTGCTACCTTTTCTATCTATTTTATGTGCACTCAATTATCTTTCTTTACAAGGCTCTGCCATCCGACAGAGACTTATCTTGGATAAGGCTAATCTAGATCATAGTCTCTGAGTGCAATCTTATATTCTTTTAACTGATCACGATACATCGCTGCGTGTTCGAAATCAAGCTCTGATGCTGCTTGATTCATCTTCTTCGTCAGCTTCTTGATCATGTCTCCTAATTCTTTCTTATTCATGGATTCCGCATCTTTTGTATCTTCTTCTACTTTCACATCTTCGGCAATGGAAATCAGATCACGGATGTCCTTCTTAATCGTCTGCGGAATGATGCCATGTTCCTTATTATACTGATCCTGAATTTCTCTACGACGTTCAGTCTCTGTAATCGCGTTGTACATAGAATCTGTCATATGATCTGCATACATAATAACGCGACCTTCAGAATTTCGTGCTGCACGACCGATTGTCTGTACAAGAGAGGTTTCCGAACGTAAAAATCCTTCTTTATCTGCATCTAAAATCGCTACAAGCGTAATTTCCGGAATATCAAGTCCTTCTCGCAAAAGGTTGATGCCCACAAGTACATCAAAGATTCCCATTCGAAGATCACGCACAATCTCAATACGCTCTAATGTGTCGATATCGGAATGGAGATACTTCACTTTAATATCCACTTGACGCATATAGTCGGTCAAATCTTCTGCCATACGTTTCGTAAGAGTTGTTACAAGCACCTTATTACCTGCTGCCACTTCCTTATTCACTTCTGTAATCAAATCATCAATCTGACCCTCAACAGGACGCACTTCCACCTTTGGATCTAACAGTCCAGTCGGACGAATGATCTGTTCCGCACGAAGAAGTTCATGCTCATCCTCATACACATTTGGTGTAGCGGAAACGAAAAGCATCTGATCGATCTTGGTTTCAAATTCTTCAAAATTAAGTGGACGGTTATCTAATGCTGATGGAAGACGAAAACCATAGTCTACCAAAGTCTGCTTACGGGAGCGGTCCCCCGCATACATACCACGTACCTGTGGCATGGTAATGTGGGATTCATCGATGATCATTAAGAAATCATCTCCGAAGAAGTCCATCAAGGTATTTGGAGTAGCTCCAGGTGCAAGTCCTGCTAAATGTCTGGAATAATTCTCAATTCCAGAGCAGAAACCGGTCTCCTTCATCATCTCCACATCAAAATTGGTTCGTTCCGCAATTCTCTGTGCTTCTAAAAGCTGGTCATTCTCTTTAAAGTAAGCAACCCTCTCCACAAGTTCTTCCTTAATATCCTTGATCGCACGCTCCATCTCTTCTTCTGGAACTGCATAATGGGAAGCTGGGAAAATCGCCACAAAGCTTAAAGAACGCTTCATCTCACCGGTTAAAATATCAAATTCTACGATTCGGTCAATCTCATCACCGAAAAATTCTACACGCACCGCGTCCTCAAAAGTGGAAATCGGCACAATTTCAAGAACATCTCCCTTCACACGGAAGGTACCACGTTTAAAATCAAGTTCATTACGAATGTACTGGATGTTAATCAGCTGATCAATTACTTCATCACGATCCTTAATCATGCCTACGCGAAGAGAAAGCATCATCTCTGCGTAGTTTTCACGGGCACCAATACCATAGATACAGGAAACGGAGGAAATAACAATAACATCCTTACGTTCAATCAGTGCTGCGGTAGCACTGTGGCGCATCTTATCGATTTCATCATTCACAGAAGAATCCTTCTCAATATACGTATCGGTGGAAGGAACGTAAGCCTCCGGCTGATAATAATCATAGTAGGATACAAAGTACTCTACCGCATTCTCCGGGAAGAATTCCTTGAATTCACTGTATAACTGAGCTGCTAACGTCTTATTATGAGCAAGCACCAAAGTTGGTTTATTCAGTTGTTCAATTACATTCGCCATGGTAAATGTCTTACCAGATCCTGTTACACCTAATAATGTCTCAAACTGATTCCCTTCACGAAAACCATCCACCAATGCCTTGATTGCCTGTGGCTGATCACCGGTCGGTTCATATTCTGAATGTAATACAAAATGATCCATACTAATTCCTCCTTCGTCCATTCGTCTATGGTTAAGTATAGCAAATGAAATTTTAAATGTACAGATATTTTTTCAAACAAACGTTCGGGAGGATTGTTTGTATATTGCTTCTGTCTTCATATTAATGAGGTGCATGGTACGCGTTTTCGTGTTTCTTATCATATGCGTCCCATTTTAACCTACCATTAGGACGCGTATAGAAATATTTCCTTTTTCGCGTACTAGAAATAATAACACAAACTATGAATTGTACCCCATGTCAAGGACACGCAAAAAGTTTTTTGCGTGTCCTTGACATGGGGTACAATTCAAAGTAAACTAGCTTTTTCCTCAGTACGCGTAAATCCATCTTTTCTTATTCGCGTACCAGACACTCACTTTTTCAGGACGCAAATCCTAAAAAATAATCCATCGCGTACTAAACAAGTCGCAAAACAACCAATTCAGCCCTAAATCTTTAAATCAATCCCATACTAGACAATGTAAATACCATCAAGAAGATTGTCAGCACACAACAAACTGACGTGGTTGCCACAATTTCACCAGCTAATTCACCATTTCCTCCCATGGACTGTGCCATTGGAGCAGATGCAACTGCCGTTGGGGATGCGAACACAGCAAGAATCGCAACTAGCGCATCTCCACGATATCCAAACAGAATAGAAATTCCAAGCATGATAAGTGGATAAATAACTAATCGACCTGTATTTGCTGCAACAAGCATCTTCGCATGATTAAGCATGCTTCCAAAGGATAACATACCTCCAAGACTTACCAGCGCAAGAGGTGTTGCGATATTGCCAAGATTCATCAATGGTTTAGCCAGCAAGATTGGAACTGGTATATGGAAGAATGCAAAGATAATGCCAAGTACCCCTGCTTCCACCAGTGGATTCTTGGCGATATTTAATAATACTCCGGAAACCTTCACCTTACCGCCTCTGTTCGTCTCAAACAAAAGAACTGCGAGCACATTGAATAAAGGTACAATCAGGGATGCAAGCGCACTTACAAAAGCAACACCAGCCGGTCCGCACAGAGATTCACCGATCGTATTACCGAACAACACGAAGTTGCTTCGGTAGATTCCTTGAGTCAGAGCTGTAACATCCGGCATCTCTTTCACAAATTTACGGCACAATAAGAAGGTGATTGTAAAAAGAATGACCACACTCACGCTGACATAAATAAAAAATACCGGCTTTACCGTTTCTCCAAGGTCTGCATCATAAACATTAAAGAATAAAGTCAATGGGATAAATATTCGAAAAATCATAGTATTGAGGGCCTTAAACTGATCTTTCGCAAGAATCCCAAGTTTACGAATAAGTCCTCCAACCGCCATATAGACAACAAAAGGCACCACAACCGATGCCGCGAGAAAAAAGCTTTCCATAAGAAAAATCTCCTTTAACATACACACATAATTTCGTTATCTTTTATTATAATACAAACCTATAATAATAGATACCCACAATGAGCCGCACCCACTATGCTCCACACAATGAGAAGCGCCACCTCAGAATCTTTCGGATTCTTCGTGGTCGCGGCATTCGCCGCACCCACTATGACAATAAAAAAAGGACTCCCCCTAACAAGTAAACTTGCTATTGGTTGTCCTTTTTTCCTTGTCATAAGGCGCTTCTCATTGCTAACGCGCCTATTTCTCAACTTCTACCATCTTCATATTCCATGCCATATCCCAGAACATGTATTCATACTGAGAGCAAGCATAGATGATGTGTTCGATGTTATCCATCTGTTCATCTGTGTAGCCTTCTGTCATGCGGTCGAACATATCGATCATAAGATCATTAGCAGAACGGTATACATCGCCCATGTACTGACGAACCCATGGTCCGTAGAAAGGCTGTTCTTTTGCACCTGGATATGTTTCCATGTAATCACCAATTAATTTGTATGTCCAGGAACAAGCAAGTACTGCTGCCATGATTTCAGGAAGTCCTTCTTTCTGAGCAACAGAAATCATATAGTTTGTGTAAGAATCTGTTACGATACTTGGTGTTGCAGCTGCTAATTCTTCATTTGTCATACCAAGCTGAGCAAGGTAGCTTTTGTGAAGAGCATTTTCTACATCTAAAGTAGCTGTGATAAGGGAAGCAAAAAGTCTCATATCGTCTTCATTTTTTGCTTTTAAAACACCCATTGCAAATACCTTTGCATACTGGCAAAGATAAAGATGATCCTGTGTCATAAAGAATTTGAATTTTTCTTTTGGAAGGGTACCATCAGCCATCCCCTGTACGAATGGGTGATCATTATACTTTTCCCACATATTGATCAGATTATTGTAAATACGTTCTGAATTTTTCATAAGTATACTCCTTTATGTAATATATTTAGTGAAATACCACGATAATAACTGCCATGATCACAACAGAAACAATGGCATAAATGTAATCCTTTGCGCCTACACGAGTTTCAATAGAATAGGTTCTCTCACCTTCCCCATCAAACCCTTTCGATTCCATCGCCATGGCAACATTTTCCGACCAGCGGATACCATTTACCAAGGTATTAAACATTGGGCCAAATGGAATGATGCCCGTGCTTTTTCGTCTCGCCTGATAGGCAAGATTGACTTCTGCCCATTCTCTCTGAAGAGTTGGAACTAAGTTTACTGCCGCGAGTACGCCATATGCAAATTTCGGTTTTACCTTTGCCTGATGCATCAGGGACATGATAAATTCCTTGGAATCTGTCGTAAAAGCAAATAATAAGCCAAAGATTACATAACTTAAAATTCTCGTTCCAAGAACCAATGCAGATTCTAAATTGCCCACCGTATAAAGGGAGTCCGAATCCACGCCTGCATTTCCGGCAAATAATCCCGACACGAATACAATCAGTGCCAGAAAAACGACCGGCACCAAAGTGAGAATTAAAGATTTGATCTTACATTTTGAAAATACAAGCATTGCTGCAAACCAAACAAGGAATACAGCTACATTTACCTGCCAGGACTGGGTAATCGCCATCATGATACAGCAAACTAAAATCACGATGCTTTTTACAAACGGATTGATTCGGTCTAAAGTAGATAATCTCATTATTTACCCACCCCCGTTTCTAAGCAAAGCTTTTGATCTTTCACGTTATAAATGACATCCGCATAGGTTTCAGCCAGACCTCGATCGTGCGTAACCATGATTACGGTAAGTTTTTCGTCTAAAACCTTCTCACGAACCTGGTCCATCAAGGCTCGGGCGGATATATAATCCTGTCCGTAGGTTGGTTCATCGAGAAGTAATAATTTCTGTCCTGCCGCAAGAACGGATAAAACAGCCAATCGTCTCTGCTGCCCCTGGCTTAACATAAACGGAGAAAACTCCTGATAAGGCTTAAGCCCGCACGTATCTAACATCGCGATGGCACGTTCCTTGATCTGTTCTTCGGATTCTTCCGGATATCTTCGGGATAACCCATCCGTCACCTCAGCAGTTACATTCTGTGTAATAAACTGGTTCGAAGGATTCTGGAAGGCAATTCCGACTTCTGCAAATGTCCCCTTCATACCAATGTCAGCAACCTCACGCGCTCCAGCTTTTTCTACAACTTCAATACTTCCAAGATACTTTCTCTGATTTAACAAAGTCATCATAAGGGAAGTCTTGCCACAGCCGCTCGGTCCTAAAATTGCAGTAATCTTTTCCTGAGGAAAGAGTGCATCTGCTTCATATAATAACGAATCCTGTGCTTTTAAGTTCGCTGGGATTCTTTCTTTTCTTGCAAATAATCGTTTCTTTGTGGAAACTGGTTTTTTCGGCATCTTTAATTGTTTAAGATACAGTCCGAAATCTCCAAAATCATTCTCGTTCGGTGCAATTTCTGTTTCAGCCCAGATTCCAGGATAAGCGATTCCTTCCTGTTTGAAGATTCCCTTGCATTTTTCAAGGTCTTCTTCATTCTCAGCCTGAGCTAAAATCTCTGCCCCTCTGCCTAATAATACGAATCGATCAGCAGTTCCGATCCAATGGTCAGACATATGGTCAATGGCTAAGATTGTCTTACCCTGTTCCTTGCAAAGCATTTTCATCCAGACCATCATGTCCCCTACGGATGCAGGATCAAGATTGGCAAATGGTTCGTCTAAAATAATGCACTTTGCATCAAGCAGATAAATACAGGTAAGAACTGCACGCTGCTTTTCTCCACCGGATAAGCTGTGCAATGGTCGGTCAAGCAAATGCTCCGTTTCCATTGCTTTTGCTGCAATTTCTGCTTTTTCTTTCATTTCGCCTGCCGGAATACGGATGTTTTCCATACAAAAATACAGTTCTTCTCGTAAAGTTTCCATACAGAACTGAAGATCTGGGTTCTGGAACATCATAGATACGAAAGCTGCACGCTTTGAAGGGTTCATCTCCTTAAGCGGCTGACCAAATAGTTCGATTGTACCTTCTGTCAAAAAGCCTCCATTTTCAGGAAGCAATCCACAAAGAACGGCAGCCAAGGTGCTTTTTCCGCACCCACTGCTGCCCATGAGAACAGTGATACTGCCCTCTGGAATTTCTAATGTTACATCATC
This sequence comes from Lachnospiraceae bacterium, assembly GCA_024403555.1. Taxonomy (GTDB): domain Bacteria; phylum Bacillota; class Clostridia; order Lachnospirales; family Lachnospiraceae; genus Fimousia. Next base: position 23,906 of record JAKSRP010000007.1, read on the forward strand.
AAGAATCGGTCTCGATTCTTCAAAATATGTAAATTTCAGATGATTACAGGAAATGGCAACACGAGGTTCCATTTACTTAGCCTCCTTCATCTTCTGTTTCATACCAAGTGCATATCCTTTTAATACACCAGCTTTTGCAAGTCCATCACAGATGATCTTAACAATGATACCTGTAAAGATGATAGAACTGATGATACGGCAGATTAACATAATAAGCATCATCTGTCCGCCATATGCGAGATATCCATAGAAGAAAGTTTCTGGAATAAAGCTGATGACAGCACAAGTAATAGAAGAAAGTACTAATGTGAATAAGTTAAAGAATTTATATCCTGTGATCATAAATCCAAATTCACATCCAAAGCCCTGGATGAAACCATTTACTAATGTCATAGGTCCGAACATACCGCCTAAAACAGTTTCAACCACTGCTGCTAACATTTCTGCCACGATACCTACACCTTTTTTCTGGATGATGTAAGTAGCAAATGTTGCTGCCATAAACCATAAGCCGTAGATTAACTGGTACCCTAATGGGCCGTAACCAAACGGTGTTAATACTGCAGTAAGAGCGGTTCCGAGGTAGTTAGCGCCGTAAAATACCAATGCAAAGATTACTCCTACTACTGCTACCATTAAAATGTCTTTCAGTTTCCAATTCATGTGATTTCATTCTCCTTTCACATATAAAACTCTAGCAACGAAAAGTGGTGCTCCCGATTCGTCGCATGTGATTTAGAAAATGTACGCTGGGTATCTATTTATTTATCCCCTCTAAAATAGAAAAAGCGCAGTATGAATAACACACTGCGCACAAAATATCAATACTGGTATTTCCCTACGTTGGCATTATCCAAATCAGGTTATGGGTCAAGGAAATACATCCTACTCTCAGCCTGCTTTTCGCAAGCCCCCCGGTTACAATATTCATATTACCATCAAAATGGCCTTTTCTCAAGAAATATATTTATTTTTTCAAGTCTTTCACAATCTTAATTGCCTTTTTAAGCTGATTGTCTTCATTCTTCTCGATGGTTACCTTCTTCAAAAGATTCTCATCCAGTTCGATTTCTACATCTGGCTTAATACCCTTGTCATGGATATTGCGACCTTTTGGTGTGTAGTAATCGGTAATTGTGAGCTTCAACGCAGATCCGTCCCCTAAGTTCATAGTTGTCTGCACAATGCCTTTACCAAAGGTGGTTTCACCGACTAAAGTTCCATATCCATAGTCCTGAATGGCGCCTGACAAAACTTCGGAAGCACTTCCGGTTCGTGCGTTAACCAAAACCGCAAGCGGTACACCAAGTTCATCATCGGAAGAAGCATTAAACTCTTCTTTCTTTCCATATTTGTCCTGCGTGTATACAACAAGACCTTTTGGAAGAATCTTATCTGCAATCGACACTGCAGAAAGTAATAAGCCGCCCGGATTATTACGAAGATCTAATATCATTCGTTCCATTCCTTCTGCTTTTAATTCATCTACCGCTTTGCTAAACTGGGTTACCGTAATCTCATCAAACTCTGTAATTCGAATATATCCTACCTTGTCATCAAGCATCTCATATTCTACGGTTGAACTTTCAATCTGTCTGCGTGTAAGAGTATATTCTTTGACCTTTTTGCCCCTCATAAAAGCAAGCTTTACGGTAGTTCCTTCTTTACCCTTGACTTTTGAAACAACGGTAGATATATCTTCTTTTTTTGTTAGTTTCTGACCATCTACTTTTACCAGAATATCTCCCGGATGAAGCTTCGCCTCTTCTGCCGGACTTCCTTTCATCGTACGTACAACTGAGATATTGCCATCTGAATCCTGCTGAAGCACTGCTCCAATTCCGGAGAATACTCCTTTATCCTCTTCCCGGATTTTCTGATACTCTTCTTTTGTATAATAAGTAGAATACGGATCACCAAGACCTGCTACGTACCCCTTATATGCATATTCCGTCAGCTTCTCTTCATCCACATCGTATAAATAATACTGATCAATCGCCTTTTGAATAATCTGTAACTTGAAACTATTCACCGTTCCCGGTTTCCCATTAAAAACAAAAGACTTTAATAAGACACCTTCGCCTACACAGATTAAAACCAGAATAACGATAATCGCGTCTTTAACGATATTTCTAACGTTTTTCTTTTTCTTCATAATTAATATTCAATACTTTCCATGTATTTCATGTACTTAACAACCATGAGTGCAATCTTGAAAGTAATTGCATCTTCAAAGATTCTTAAGTCAAGATTCGTCTGCTTCTGAAGCTTATCAAGACGATATACAAGTGTATTACGATGAATGTATAACTGTCTGGAAGTTTCAGAAACGTTCAGATTATTTTCAAAGAACTTATTGATGGTTGTTAAAGTTTCTTCATCAAAGCTGTCTGGTGAATTACCATCAAAAATCTCTTTAATAAACATCTTACATAATGGCAATGGAAGCTGATAGATCAGTCGTCCAATACCTAAGTTGCTGTAAGCAACGACATTCTCTTCTTCATAGAAAATCTTACCTACAGAAAGAGCCATCTTCGCTTCCTTAAAGGAACGAGATACTTCTTTGATTTCCTTTACAACCGTACCAAATGCGATATTGATTTCCGGATAACCGGAGCTTGTAAGTGTATCAATAATAACATCTGCTGTTTTGTAGAAATCGTCGTAGGTTTCCCCTTCTTTTACTTCACGTACTAAGATGATATTTCTTTCATCTACTGCGGTAATAAAATTCTTTGTTTTTGCTGCAAAAATGCTTCTTACTTTTTCTAAAGCATTGCTTTCTTTGTCTCTTTTTGTCTCAATGATATATACGAGACGCTTTACATCTGTATCAATGTGTAATTTCTTTGCTCGATTATAAATATCCACCAGAAGGAGATTATCAAGAAGAAGATTCTTAATGAAATTATCTTTATCGAATCGTTCTTTATAAGCCACTAAAAGTCCCTGAATCTGGAATGCCGCCATCTTTCCAACCATATAGATATCATCTGTTTCTCCTTTTACTAAGATGATATATTCTAACTGATTACCATCAAAGACTTTAAAGAACTGATATCCCTGCATCATCTGACTTTCTGCTAAAGACTGAGCAAAAACCAGCACAGATTCTAAATAGTCACTAACATCTGAAATAGTAGAAGCTAATACTTTACCTTCTGTATCCATTACACACAAATCGGTTCTGGAAATTGATTTAATTCCGTCTACTGTATCCTGTAAAATCTGATTTGAAATCATAGTCTGTACACCCTTTCTTTGTTTTCCCTTGCTCCTTTCCTTTACTATACAGCAAATATGCCAAAAAAAAAAGAGAAGAATAAAAATTCTTCTCTTTTTTACACAATTTTTTAATGCAATTTTTGTCTAATCTTGCTAAAATATTGATTCATTCCTTCAAAGATGAAAATATCATTTGTTCACATTGTATTATTCGCTGACATCTTCATCGAATTTCTGCCAGAATTCTGTAGAAATCCCTTCTGAACCAAGTTTCAGTCTTTTTTTGATCCACTTAACAATATTAGATTCGTCTTTTTCATCAGCCACATCCATAAATAACTGAGTAGATAGTCGTTCGGAAGAAATATATAAATTAGTTCCTAACGTCTCAATATGATCTAATAAAAGTTTCTTCTGTTTATCAAGTGGAACAACAGGTACCACTAAATCTGGGAAGAATCCATTGATCTTATTGACCATAGCTTCCATGGCTTCTTCTCCGTTCTTATCATATACTGCAGTACGGACAATCATGCCTGGATAGTCATATTCTAAATAGGTGCGGGCTTTCTGGCATAATTCTTCGCTTTCACAAAGAACACATACCTTCTTTTTGTTTTTTGCCATGTAAGAAAAGAGACTGTCCAGATAATCTTCCAGATAATGTCCATCATTGTTCATGGCAATTGCTTTTTCAATATTGTGGTCTCCCGGTAATACCAGGTCGGCGTTTTTCACGAATTTCTGTGTTTCTTCTGATTCCTGGCTTTCTAATGCAAGCTGTGCACCAGCTAACAAAATAAAGTTAAAATAATCGTTATTCACATAACCTTGGGATATTTCAACTGCACGCGGAACAGAAACAGCATCTAAGGTAACCCCTAAAACAGGTACCAGTTCATAGTTGTTCTGATTTTCCATGGTGTATTTGATCTCCTTTGTCGTGTCAACACAGATACTATCGGATTAATCTGCTTCTTCTGTGTCCTCCGTAGAACCTGTCCAGTTACTTACTGATTTTCCAACTGCTTTGCCTTCTGCAATGTCAGAAATTAAATCTTTTGCTGCATCAATATCAGCTTCAAAAGTAGAACCGTTCATCTTACCTTCTAAACTAACAATAGAAATGTCTTCCGGTTTTAATTTTGCTGCAATATTCACATAAGTAGCGATTTCGCTGTATTCAATATCGCTAGAACCATTCTTGTAGATTGTTTTTACATAATCTGCAAGAGTTTCTTCATCTGTATCAGTAAAGATTGCAGTTACATATCCTGCAATGAAGCTTTCTGCACCTTCAATAAATGCATCGGCATTGCCTTCTTCATACATACCTTTACCAGAAAGTACTCCCCAGGACTGGTTACCATTCATAGTTGTTTCACCAGCTTCCATGTTAACCTTCATCTGGTTCATATCACGGAAGGATACTGGGTATGGAAGGTTTGCTGTGAAGGATTTACCTTCGTTGATCAGATTAACAAATGCTTCCTGATTAAAGTCTTCATATCCGGAAATATTCACACCGTATGCATTCTCGATATTATTAACGATTACCTTCATCTTTTCGCCGTTACCTTCTTCATCATATTCGAAAAGGTCAGAATCCGGTCTCATACATACGATTGTCATCTTATTCTGTTTTGTGTCGAGTACTCTAAGAGCAACAAAATCACCTACACGGATACAGGTAACATACTGATCCTTGATGGATGCTGCTAATTCCTCTGCTTCTTTTTTTGCAGCTGCTTCTTTTTCAGCTTTAAATTTATGTGTGAAAAATGTCTTGGATCCAATGTAAGATGCACCACCGGCGATTACAATGATTAAAAGTGCTGCAATCACACGGATCAAAGGATTTTTCTTCTTTGTCTTTGTTGCTTTGCTCAAGATAAAAATCTCCTTTCCATAACGTTGCGTAAATTAACTACATTATTATAGCAGATAATAACCAGTTTTTCAACCATTCACGAATTCGAAAAGGGCCGTCTATTTACATAAGTCGTATTTTGTTACATCGATGACACAATTTCCTCTTGATTCAAATGTAATATCGCCAGCATCAACTGGTGTATAAATCTTACTTGTACAAGCCTGTGCACCACCATTTGCAAAAATTTCAACACCATTCTTATCAACTAAGATACGTAAATCAAGTGCACCGTCACGGTCTTCTACCTTGAATTTTCTTGTTGTTACATAGTCATAGCGGCTTACACCATAAGTACGGTCAAATTTTACAACATTTGTTTCTGGATTAAAGATGATTTCTGCGTACTGTCCACCTGTTCTTGCAAGCTTTAAGTAAAATTTTCTAAAAGAACCATCTTCGTCTGGTCTGATGGAAACATTCAGATCGATCACACGGCCTTCAATGCCTTCTAAGGACATCTCTTTATTTACTGCGATGTCTTTGTATTCAACTTTATTGCTTCTGTAATTTTCGATTTCTCTTACAGGCCACTGATATAAACGATTATTTTTAATTCTAAGTTCACGTGGAAGTGTCATAGCACCAAAGATTTTTGTGTCGTTTCCTTTTACGTGAACATCGTTCCAGTTCTGCATCCATGCAACTAAGATTCTTCTGCCATCTTCTGTTTCTAATGTCTGCTGAGCATAGAAGTCACAGCCGTAATCTACTGCCTGAACATGATCTTTTTCAAATGTCTGGCTTGCGATGTCGTAACGGCCGATAAAGAAGAAGTTACCGTATCCTGCATGGAATTCATATCCTTCTGGTAAAGTTTCATGTGCGCAGAAAGTTAAGCATTCTGTTCCATCTAAAGCAAAGAAGTCCGGACATTCCCACATAGTACCGTAACGGCCTTCGCAGGAAATGATTCTGGATTCGAATACCCAGTTTTCTAAATCTGTGGAAGAGAATAAGACTGCACTACCTGTTCCGTCTTCTACTCGTGCAACAGCGAGCACATAGTAGTAATCCCCACTCTTGAATACTTTTGGATCACGGAAGTCGATATCACTGATACCTTCCGGAAGCTTGTCTGCACCGATAATCGGATTTACAGACATTTTTTCATAATTGATACCATCCCCGATTGCTGCACACTGATGCTGGTAACCGTGAAGGTCTTCTGGCATATTTTCACGGCCGTATACGCCTGTGTATACAAGAAGCTGTCTTCCATCTTCTAATTCTAATGCAGTTCCGGAGAATACGCCTCTTTCATCTGCTGTTGTATCTGGTGCTAAAGCACAAGGAAGATATTCCCATGTAACGAAGTCTTTTGTTTTTGCATGACCCCAGTGCATTGGGCCCCATGTAGTTGCATATGGATAGTACTGGTAGAATAAGTGATATTCCCCTTTGTATACGGAAAATCCATTTGGATCGTTCATCCAGCCGATTGCTGGTGTTAAGTGAAATGCTGGTCTTTCGGCATCTGCACTTGCTTTAAATTCTGCTTCGTACGCTCTTGCGTTTTCTAATGTCATTGCTGTCATGGTTTTTATCTCCTCGTGATTATTTGTTCGCTCTCGTTTCTGATTCGTATTTATTAATAACCTGCACTGGCAGGGTAACTTGATATTTCCTAATTGGTTTTTGATCTATCTGAAGCAAAAGAAGCTTTACGGCTTCTCCTGCAATTTTGTCAATCTGCTGTCTGATGCAGCTGATTTCCGGATAAAACATTCTCGCGGCATCCGTTCCGTCATAGGCTACGATTTTTAAATCTTCCGGGATTTTGATCCCTCTGTAATGCGCTTCAATCCCATACTGAATTGCTGCAAAGTCTGTTGCCATGATTCCATCGATATCCGGATACTTGTCAAATACTTCTTTGGCCTGTTTTCGGTAAGCATCTGCACCAGTAAGTCCTAAGCTTAAGGTTTCGTGATAAGAAATTTTTGATTTTTTCTTCGCTTTCTTCATCGCGTTCCTTACGGTCTTTTCAAATGCGATATGTCTTTCTACAAATGGAAAAAGCTTTGAGGAAATCTCATGCTCTTTATCTCTGTTTCTGATTTCCTCATCCACCGTATCTCTCACCTGGAAAATGTGTCTGCATCCAGCGTCAAGTAACATCTGTGCAGCTTCTTTCCCGCCTTTTTTATGGTTCGAACAAACCATCGGAATGTCTTCTGATAAGATGCTGTCGATGGATACCATCGGTCTTTTGATTTCGGCATAACTTCCCTGCTTTAACAGGTTTGATGTGGTAATGACCCCATCCACCAGGTTTCTTTTCAGCATGTCTAAAAATGCTTCTTCATTGGTTTCTTCTCCATCGCTGCAGCACAGCATGGTTTTATATCCTTTTTTTCGAAGCAAATATTCAATTTCTTTTAAAAGTGCCGCAAAAAACATATTAGAAACATCTGGCAGGATGACTGCAACGGTATTCGTTTTGTTCTGCTGCAGATTTCTTGCTAATTCATTCGGTACATAGTTCATCTCTTCGATGACTGCCTGTACCTTCTGTCTTGTTTCCTCCGACACATATCCTGTCCCATTGATTACTCGGGACGCTGTTGCAATACCAACCCCTGCTTTTTTTGCAACATCTGTAATACTTGCCATGATTACCCTCAATAATAACTGTCTACCTTCTAAACACTTTATGTTAATCCTGTGGAAACCTTTCCATAGAAAAGCTTTAAAAAATGTGGAAACCTTTCCACACAATGTAACTATATTATAATGATGAATTCGTTCTGTCAAGAGTAGTTTTTTAGAATTTTTGCTGTTTTCACTAAAAAAGGAGTTTCGTTTCGAAACTCCTTTCATCATCCTTCTATTTTGCCTGTACGGTAATACTGATATTACAGTCGGATACAAATCTTCCATCAACTGCAAGGCTGTAATCCACGCCAAGCTCCATCTTGGTTTTGCTTTCCACAAAATCAATTTTTGTGGTTGTAATACCCATAAGCATCGTTCCAAATGGAGTGTTGTAAAAAGTCAGATTCTCTTTGTTCTTTTCAAATACCATATGACTGCTTCCCGGTCCTTTTCGGATGACATCCACCTGATCTCCGGAAATCTTGACGGTATTCTTTGTCACTTCTCCATCCTCATCATATTCATCATATAGGAGATAGTGCTTATTATTTCGAAAATGATAGGTACCAGGCACCATCAACTCAATGGGATCCCCGGCTCCATTGGCATCCTGCTGAACACCGGACACCGTAATTAAAACATCTTTTGTCATATAATCTATATTCCTAACTAATATTTTTCAATATCGATATTCTGAACCTCTTTCACATGATGGCTCAGCACATTATTTGCAAATGATACGAAGCTGTCGTTGATATCGCTTGCATAATACTCATATCGCGGAGCTTCTTTGGATTTTCTGAGCATATCATGCTCCTCTAAAAGAGACTTCAGGCTTTTTGCGGTCTCGAAAGCAGGATTTACCAACTTCACATGCTGTCCCACAAAACGCTTAATCGGACTGTACAGCAATGGATAATGCGTACATCCAAGCACGATCGTATCAATTTCATATTGATGAAATTCACTTAAATATCGACGAATCATATCATCCGTCACTCGGTCTTCGATCATACCTTCTTCTACTAATGGCACAAACAATGGGCATGCTTTTGTAAATACCACATTATCCGGATCTAATTCATGAAGATATTGTTCATAAATACGGCTCTTTACCGTCGCTCTCGTGCAAATGACTCCGATTCGGTTGTTTCTTGTTGCCATATTAGCCGTCAATGCACCGGGTTCTACAACTCCAAGAATCGGAACATCAAATTCCTTCTGAAGAACATCTAAAGCTAATGCACTTGCTGTATTGCATGCAATGACAATTGCCTTAACATTCTTTGTCTTTAAAAAACGACAAATCTGTTCGGAAAATCGGATAACAGCGTCTTTTGACTTCGTACCGTAAGGCACGCGTGCCGTATCACCAAAATATATTAAATTTTCATATGGAAGCTGTCTTACAATCTCTCTTGTAACCGTAAGCCCGCCAACTCCAGAATCAAAAATGCCAATTGGTGCATCCATATCGATACTCCTTAATCATGAGTGCTGCTCAAATATATAAGACGGTTTAGAATCTTTCGTATGCTAAATCAATTAATTTCTGTACGAGTTCATCTGTTTCAATACCACGTGCTCTCCATAACATTGGATACATACTGATTGCAGTAAAACCTGGTAAGGTATTGATTTCGTTAAAGATAACCTTGCCTTCTTCTGTTACAAAGAAATCCACACGGGAAAGACCAAATCCATCAACTGCCTTGAAAATGCGCTGTGCATAGCTCATAACACGATCTGCTGCATGTGGTGGAAGTTCTGGATCTGTTACTGTCTTAGATTCTGCATTGTTATATTTTGCATCAAAATCATAAAATTCTGCTGCTGCAACAATTTCTCCAACACCGGAAGCCTGTACTTCCTTGCCGCCTAAAACAGCACATTCGATTTCGCGTCCAATGATGGTTTCTTCTACTAAGATCTTTCTGTCATGTTTAGCTGCTTCCTTCAATGCATAAATTAATTCTTCGCGGTCATGCGCTTTATTAACACCCTGAGAAGAGCCTGCACAGGATGGCTTAACAAAAACAGGATAGTCAAGCTGATCTTCGATCAGTTCAACTGTATCCTCCATATCATCTAACATTGCAAGACGAACATCTACAAAATCTGCCTGATAGATGCCTAATTTATCTACTACAATTTTTGTATAGATCTTGTCCATGGAAATTGCAGACGCAAGTACACCACAGCCAACATATGGAATCTGAGCAAGTTCTAAGATACCCTGGATTGTTCCATCTTCCCCATATAATCCGTGAAGAACAGGGAATACAACTTCAATTTTTTCTGTACGATAAGAACCGCCTTCGAAGATTACAAGTTCTTTCTTTACGGAATCTGGAGAAATAATTGCTGCTGTTTTAGAATCTCTCCAGCTTCCATCTGCAATTTTTTCGATTGAATCTACATATAACCATTCTCCGGCTTTTGTGATACCAACCATAATAATGTTATAACGATCTTTATTTATATTTTTAATAACAGTTTGTGCGGAGATACAGGAAACATCATGTTCAGAAGAACGTCCGCCAAATAAAACTACAATATTTTTCTTCATAATCATACTCCTGGTTTGAAAAAATCATATAAAATTATATCTTCTTTTTTCTAATAATTTTACCTTAATACTATATACATTTCAATAATTGTTATATCTATGACATATTACATTACTGTTCCAAACATTGCAATGCTTTTTCAAAAGGAGTAAGATAAAAACAGTTTAATTTTTGATTAACATGAGTCTGCTTTCGAAAAGTGACTCTCATATGGAGGATAAAATATGGAAAACCTGATGTTTAGTTTGAATGCCACCATGCCACTCTTTCTGCTGATGGTATGTGGGGGCGTATTTAAAAAGATTGGATGGATCGACGATATATTTGCAACTAAGATGAACGGCTTTGTGTTTAAGGTGGCCTTACCTGTTATGGTATTTCACGACTTGGCGACCGTCGATTTTTTTGATGCGTGGGATACAAGCTTTGTCTGCTTCTGCTTCTTTGTCACTGCAATCAGCATCGTAATTTCTGCTGGTGCATCACTCTTTTTTGATAAATCCATCCGTGGTGAATTCATCCAGGGTTCTTATCGAAGCAGCGCCGCACTTCTTGGAATCGCTTTTATCCAGAATATTTATGGAACATCCGGCATGGGACCATTGATGATCATCGGAAGTGTGCCACTTTATAATATTGTGGCGGTTTTAGTTCTTACTTTATTTAAACCGGGAAATGACGGCAAGATGGATGGGGCGTTGATGAAGAAAACGCTCATCGGTATTTTGAAAAATCCGATTATCATTGGTATCGTCATCGGCTTTTTATGGTCTGCTCTTCGCATTCCAATGCCAGTTATTTTAGAAAAAACGACAAGCAAATTAGGAGCAGTTGCTTCTCCGCTCGGTCTTATGGCCATGGGTGCATCCTTTGACATCAGACAGGCTACCGGAAAAATCGGTCCGGCGCTTACCGCAAGCTTATTAAAGTTAGTTGGCTTTTGTGCTGCATTTCTTCCTGTTGCCGCAAAGCTTGGTTTTTATAATGAAAAAATGATTGCCATTTTAGTTATGCTCGGCTCCTGTTCTACCGTTGCCGGCTATGTTATGGCAAAGAATATGGGGCATGAAGGTGTCGTATCGGCAAGCTGTGTAATGCTAACCACCATGCTTTCCGCATTTACGCTAACCTTCTGGTTATTTGTATTAAGAACATTCGGATTAGTATAAAAAAGGATTCCCGTGGGAATCCTTTTTTCTTTTACTCTAAAAATCAAGCATTGTCTTTCCTTTGCCACAGCAGTTTTCAAAATCGTTAATGAAAACATTTACCGCTTCTTCTGCTACCTGGTTAAATGCAAGTTTTGCAAGTGGTTCGGAGCCAACCGTAACTGCACCGCATCCTGCTTTTGCCATTTCTAAAATCTGCTGAGAATTTTTAAAACTTGCGCCTAACACTTCTGCTTCATAACCTGCAGCTTTTACACAGTTATGAATGTCGATCGCGATTTTTACACCATCGTATCCTAATACATCAAGACGATTTACATACGGAGCAAGATATTTTGCACCTGCTTTTGCTGCCATAAATGCTGGCATAACACCATAGATTGCGGTTGCAGTAACATTTACCCCTTCTTTTGCTGCCATTGCCATTGCTTTTAAGCCTTCTGGAGTTGCAGGGATTTTTACGAACATATTAATCTTGCCGCCACCTAAAACATCTGTCATATATTTTGCTTCTTTTACCATATCTTCTGCAGATGTGGAAAGAACCTGTGCATGTAAGTCTGTACCTTCTGGCATCAGTGCTGCAATTTTCTTTAACTGATCCATAGGATCTGGATTGCCTGTCTTACTTAAAATAGTAGGATTTGTGGTAACGCCATCATATGGGTACATATCAAAAAACTCTTCAATCTTCTTTAAATCTGCATCATCGATTAAAATTTTCATTCTCTTTCTCCTTTTCTACAAACATTTTATACCTGTTTTTATTGTATCAGATTTAATTTTTCTAGTATAGTACGGAAGATTTCTTTCGCACGGAAAAATGGTGACCGAATTCATTTTACACTCATTTTAGCTTTTGAATTACATTTATTACAGTTTTAAATTATTGATTCATATGTTTTTAAGATAAAGCAAACCCCTTGGATTCAATTCCAAGGGGTTTTTAAATTGATAATTTTTATTTACTTCTTGTTGATATTCTTAATAACTGTAATTTCCTGATTATAAATATGACCTTTCATAATCTTTCTTGCGCGATCTCCATCGCCGGCGAAAATAGCTTCCATAATCTGGCGATGTTCTTTCACAAGTGTATTATGATAAGTAACATCTTTTACATATTCAAGACGATAACGATAAATCAGTTCACGAAGATTATTAACGATCACTGTCATTCTTGGATTGTTTACGATTTCAAAAATCACATCATGAAAATCCATGTCTTTATCTGCGATTTCTGCAAAGTCACCAGATTCAACTGCTTCTTCAAATGCAACCAAAGCCTGCTTTAAGGATTTCTTTCCTTCCTCATCGATTCTTCCTGCTGCAAGAGATGCTCCAAGTTCTTCTAATGCACATCTTACATCTAATACGTCACGTAAATCTTTTTCTGTGATTCTGGCAACTTCAGCGCCTTTTCTAGGAATCATCACAACAAGACCTTCTAATTCAAGCTTACGAATCGCTTCTCTAACTGGTGTACGGCTAACACCAAGTCGGTCTGCTAATGCGATTTCCATCAAACGTTCCCCAGGAGCAAATTCTCCAGTAATGATTGCTTTTCTTAAGATATTAAATACCACGTCGCGAAGTGGCAGATATTCATTCATATTTACTTTTAGTTTATCGCTGCTCATACTTATAACTCCCTATCTTTTCACGTTAAATGGTTTTACCACATATGCCTGTTTGATGAAATCAAATTTACGCATACCTTCTAATGCTTTTTTCGCTGTTTCTTTGTCATCAAAAATACCAAAAATTGTTGGTCCACTGCCGCTCATGAGAGAATTGATCGCACCAGCATCTCTCATGTACTGTTTGATTTCTTCAATCATTGGATAATCCTTGCAGGTAACGGTTTCAAGAACATTCTCTAAACGATCACAGATGCCCTGTAAATCATCATTCTTGATTGCATCTACAATACCATCAATATCTGGATGATGTTCTAATTCATTCGCTCTTAAATTCTGATATACATATTTTGTAGATACACTGATACCAGGTTTCGCAAGAAGAATATAACAATCCGGCATTGGTGGAAGTGGAGTAAGGATTTCCCCGATTCCTTCAGATAAAGCAGTCCCTCTCATTACACAATAAGGAACGTCTGCCCCTAAAGTCACACCATATTCCATAAGCTGTTTCTTGCTTAATTTCAGATTAAATAAACGGTTCATACCAACTAATGTTGCGGCACAGTCGGTACTTCCGCCAGCCATTCCAGCTGCAACAGGGATTTTCTTTTCTAAAGAGATTTCTACCCCTTCTTTAATGTTAAATTCATTCTTTAAAAGCTCAGCTGCTTTATAAATGAGATTATTCTTATTTGTTGGAAGGAAGGATAAATTCACAGATAAACGAATCTCATCTTCAGGAATCACTTTCATGGTGATTACATCATAGAGCTCTACCGTCTGCATGATCATGCGGAGTTCATGATATCCATCTTCTCTTTTTCTTACTACGTCCAGGCCTAAGTTAATCTTCCCATAGCCACGTAACTGTAATTCTTTCATAGCTTCTCCTTGTACTATTCTCCCGTTTTTTCATTCTATTATTCACTTTATGTCGCACAAATTGTATTTATTTTTGTACAATATACTGAATTCATCATAACAGAATTTCCAATAATTTTCAAGGAAAAGCGACAGTCACGGCAAGATGTAAAACACAAAAGCTCGACAACGCATGCGCTGCCGAGCTTCAAGTCTTTCAACTATTTCAATTATTCTTCAAATTCGACTCCGTCGATTGTAATTTCATCGTCTGGCACAACAATTACATCTTCGCCATCTTCCGCTTCAGCAACAACTTCTTCAGATGCAACAACTTCTTCAGATGCAACAACTTCCGCTTCAGCGCCCGGTGCATCCGCACCCGCCGCTTCCGCCTGCGCTGTGAGCACGCGGTCTGCTTCGACTTCCTTGACAATCTTCATAAATTCCTTACCAGTAATCGTTTCTTTTTCAAGAAGGAATTCTGCCACACGGTCTAAAATATCGATATTCTGCATAATGAGTGTCACAGCCTGATTATAGGCATTGTTTACGATACTCATAACTTCTTTGTCGATTTCTGCTTCTGTCACTTCAGAGCATTCTAACACACGACGTCCGTCTAAGTACTGGCCAGCAATACGTTCTAATCCAACCACACCGAAGGTATCAGACATACCATACTGTGTAACCATGGCTCTTGCGATTGCTGTGGCACGTTCAATATCATTGGATGCGCCGGTTGTCACAGAATTGAACTTGATCTGTTCAGCAGCACGACCTCCATAGAAGGAAACTAAATCTGCTAACATCTCATCTTTTGTCTTTAAGTACTTTTCTTCTTCCGGTGTCTGCATTGTGTAACCAAGAGCTCCCATAGTTCTTGGAACAATTGTAATCTTCTGAACCGGTTCAGAGTTCTTCTGAAGAGCCATAACAAGTGCATGACCAACTTCATGATAAGCAACAATACGCTTTTCATCATTGTTCATGATACGGTCTTTCTTTTCCTTACCAGCAATGACTACTTCAACCGCTTCAAATAAGTCTTTCTGAGAAACTGCTTTACGACCTTCCTTAACAGCAAGTAAAGCTGCCTCATTGACCATATTAGCAAGATCTGCACCCACGGCACCACTTGTTGCCAATGCAATTTCTTTAAGATCTACGGTTTCATCAATATGTACTTCCTTGGAATGTACTTTTAAGATTTCAATACGACCTTTTAAGTCTGGTCTTTCTACTACGACACGACGGTCAAATCGACCTGGACGAAGTAATGCTTTATCAAGAACTTCCGGTCTGTTCGTAGCTGCAAGAATAATGATACCCTTGGAGCTGTCAAAACCATCCATCTCAGCAAGTAAAGCATTCAATGTCTGTTCACGTTCATCATTACCACCGCCTAAACGATTATCTCGGCTCTTACCGATAGCATCAATTTCGTCGATGAAAATGATACATGGTGCCATATCCTGTGCCTGTTTGAATAAATCACGTACACGGGATGCACCGACACCTACGAACATCTCAACAAAGTCAGAACCGGAAAGGAAGAAGAATGGTACTCCTGCTTCACCGGCTAATGCCTTCGCCATCAATGTTTTACCTGTTCCCGGAGGTCCTACCATCAATGCACCCTTAGGTAAACGGGCACCGATTTCGACATATCGTTCCGGATTGTTTAAGAAATCTACCATCTCCATTAAGGATTCCTTAGATTCCTCCTGTCCTGCAACATCTGCAAAGGTTACTCCTGTTGATTTTTCCACATAAAGCTTGGCATTGCTCTTGCCAACACCCATGATTCCGCCGCCTTTTCCTCCAACATTTCTCATCATGAGGAAGAAGAAGCCATAAATCAGTACAAATGGAAGAATCCAGGTTAAGAGAACTGAGATGATCATATCCGATGCACTATCTGTTGTTGCACGGAATTTTGTTCCGGATTCAGTCAGACGTTTCACAAGCTCATAATCGCTAGTAACCTGCACAACACGGTAGGTCGTCTTAGAAAGAGGATTGTTCTGTTCTTTTGGAGTGATGGTATAGTATCTTCCATTCTCTAACACAACCTCTTCTACTTCTTTCTTATCTAACATCGTGATGAACTTATCATAAGAAATTTCTGTCTGCGTTCCTTTGCTGAATCGATTCAAGCCCAGATTCACAGCTGCTGTAAAAATCAGGGCAATTACAATAACGATAATAATCGGTTTTAATTTGTTAATATCAGGTTTATTCTTTTTATCTTTATTATCCAAATGTTTGCCTCCTATCAATTATACTCGTACATTGGCAAAAGAGCCTAAACGTACAAGAGTAATTATATGATTTTCTTTCATTAAAATCAATAAAACAAATCTAAAATATCACTAAACATTCTTCATAGAAAGCGCAATTCTCTTCTTTTTCACATCAACACTTAAAACCTTTACCTCAACCACATCCCCAATAGCCACAACATCGAGTGGATGCTTCACATATTTATCCGCCAGCTGAGAGATATGCACGAGTCCGTCCTGATGAACTCCGATATCCACAAATGCTCCGAAGTCGATGACATTTCGTACGGTTCCGGTTAATACCATTCCTTCTTTTAAGTCTTCCATCGTCATAACATCTTTTCGAAGGAGCGGCTTTGGCATATCACTTCGTGGGTCACGTCCCGGCTTTTCAAGTTCCGCTAACATATCCGCAAATGTTTCTGCACCGATGCCTAATTTTTTCGCCATGGCTTTTTTATCTCGCACTTTTTTAGAGATGCCTGCAAAACCCTTTTCAGATAAAGAATTCTTATCATAGCCTAATTCAGCAAGCAGACTTTCTGCTGCTTTATAGGATTCCGGATGAACGGCTGTTGCATCAAGAGGCTGCTTTCCGCCACGAATTCGTAAAAATCCTGCACACTGTTCGTATGCTTTTGGACCAAGTTTTGCCACCTTAAGAAGTTCCTTACGCGTCTTAAACGAACCATTTGCCTCACGGTAAGTGATGATATTCTTCGCAATGGTCTTGTTGATACCGGAAACATACTCAAGAAGAGACGCAGATGCGGTGTTTAAATCTACGCCAACATGG
Organism: Lachnospiraceae bacterium; assembly: GCA_024403555.1. Taxonomy (GTDB): domain Bacteria; phylum Bacillota; class Clostridia; order Lachnospirales; family Lachnospiraceae; genus Fimousia. Next base: position 40,986 of record JAKSRP010000007.1, read on the forward strand.
TTTACGGTATCTTCCACCACACCAGCTAATGCACCACTAAGTTTTTTCTGGTTCATATCATGCTGATACTGACCAACACCAATGGCTTTCGGCTCAATTTTTACTAATTCAGCAAGTGGGTCCTGCACACGTCGAGCGATGGATGCAGCACTTCGCTGGCCTACATCAAAGTTCGGGAATTCTTCTTGGGCAAGCTTGCTGGCAGAATAAACCGAAGCCCCTGCTTCATTTGTAATAATGTAGGAAACTGGTTCCTTGATTTCACCAAGCATTTCAGCAACAATTGCTTCAGACTCACGAGATGCAGTACCATTTCCAATGGAAATCAAAGTGATTCCATACTTCTTGATCATCGCTTTAACGGTCTTTTTCGCCTGTTCCACCTTATTTTGAGGTGCTGTTGGGTATACAACGACCGTATCCAATACTTTTCCAGTTGCATCAACAACTGCTAATTTACAGCCTGTTCGAAAAGCAGGGTCCCAGCCCAGAACAACATGGCCTGCGATTGGAGGCTGAAGAAGAAGCTGTTCTAAATTCTTACCAAATACTTTGATAGCTTCATCCTCTGCTTTTTCAGTAAGCTCAGAACGGATTTCACGTTCAACAGCAGGCGCAATCAATCGTTTATAAGCATCCTCATAAGCTTCGACCAGATACTTTTCTGTATTTTTGTTATTGCCACGGACGATCTTTCTATTTAAATAAGAGTGAATTTTCTCTTCGTCCACACTAATCTTTACAGCTAAGATTTTTTCTTTCTCCCCACGGTTAAGAGCTAATATACGATAGCCTGGAATCTTATTGATTTTTTCTTCGAATTCATAATACATCTCGTAAACAGAATCCTCTGCTTTTGCCTTCTTTTCAGAAACAATTAGACCCTGACGGAAAGTGAAATCACGAATGTATTTACGATAATCGGCTTCGTCTGCGATATTCTCCGCAATAATATCCTTTGCACCGGCAAGTGCATCTTCTACACTAGACACTTCTTCAGAAAGATATGCCTTTGCTTCTTCTTCCATAGATTTTTTAGTCATCTGCAAAGTTATGATATTAGCAAGTCCTTCTAACCCTTTTTCGCGGGCAATCATTGCACGTGTTCTTCTCTTTTGTTTGTAAGGACGATATAAATCTTCAATTGCAACCAATGTTTCCGCTGCTTCAATTGCTTTTTTTAACTCAGGGGTTAATTTACCCTGAATTTCAATCGCCTTTAATACCGTTTCCTTACGAGCTTCTAAATTTCTATAATGAGTCAAGCGTTCATCTAAATTTCTTAACACTTCATCATTTAAAGAACCTGTTACCTCTTTACGATAACGGGCAATAAATGGAATCGTACAGCCTTCATCCATTAATTTGATGGCTGCTTCAATTTGAGAAACCTTCACGCCTAATTCTTCACTTAATTTTTTATTGATATCCATATATGATTATTCCCTTTCTATTGTCTCACTCAAAATTATAACGATGTTTATTGTAAATTCAAGTATGCTTATTACTCATTATATTTATACCACAAAAAAGATGGCTTTCTAATAAGAAAACCATCTTTTTATTTTAAAGCTGTAATAAAATTTCTTTTTCTTCCGAATGATAAGGACGATAGGTAACTCCACATCGGTCAAACATCATCTTGGAAGCTTTTGTACCTGGAGTATCTGCATATTTATCAGAATCGTACACAATCTCTTTGATTCCTTTTTGAATAATTGCTTTCGCACATTCATTGCAAGGGAAGAGTGTTACGTAGCAAATGGAATCTTTCAGACTTCCACCGCTGTAATTTAAAATTGCATTAAACTCCGCATGGCATACAAACATGTATTTTGTTTCAAGGGGATCATCACTTTCACGTCCCCATGGCATATCATCATCATCACAGCCAATTGGCATTCCGTTATATCCCATGGATAAGATCTTATGGTCACGATTTACGATGCAGGCCCCTACCTGAGTGCTAGGATCCTTGCTTCGCATGGCTGCAAGTTTTGCAACACCCATAAAATACTGGTCCCAAGTGATATAATCTTCTCGTTTTCCTGACACTTGATTATCCTCCGAAACAATCTGATTATTCTTCTACTGCTGCTTCAACTGTTTCTTCTGCAACTTCTTCAACAGCTTCTTCTACGCCAATGCCTAATTCTGCTAATCTTGCAGCTTCTTTTGCAATTAATTCATTATATAATTCTTCGTAACGAACTTTAGAAGCATTCCAGGAGAAGTCTTTGTTCATTCCTCTTTCTACTAATTCATTCCAGCCCTTCTTATAACGGTAGAATAAATCTTTTGCGGAATTTACTGCTTCTAACATTTCATTTGCATCGTAGTTTGTGAAGGAGAATCCATCACCCTTCTTGTTTTCTGGTCCGTAAGGGATGATTGTATCTGCTAAACCACCTGTTTTACGAACGATTGGAGCTGTACCGTAACGGAAGGAGATTAACTGTGTTAATCCACAAGGTTCGAAACGGGATGGCATTAAGAATGCATCTGCAGCTGCATATAATTTACGAGCTAATTTATCGGAATAAAGGATGTTTGCAGAAACACGTTCTGGATACATCTTCTGATAATGTAAGAACATAGCTTCATACTGTTCAGAACCTGTACCAACGATTACAAACTGTGTATTTTCATCTACGATACCGTCCATAACTTCTTCGATTAAGTCAAGACCCTTCTGATCTGTAAGACGGGAAACTAAACCGATCATGAACTTGCTCTTATCTTCAGGAAGACCTAATTCTTTCTGTAATTCAAGCTTGTTCTTGAACATTTCTTTACGGAAGTTGTCTGCGTTAAATGGATTGAAGATTGCTTCATCTGTCATTGGATTGTAGGAATCGTAGTCGATACCATTAACAATACCAGATAATTCATGAGCTCTTGCATTTAAGATACCCTGAAGACCTTCGCCGTATTCAAATGTTTTGATTTCTTCTGCATATGTATCAGATACAGTTGTGATTAAGTCAGCGTATACAAGACCACCCTTTAACATGTTACCATTGTTATAGAATTCTAACTTGTCGCTTGTGAACATGTCATCGCCTAAGCCTGTGATTGCTTTCATTGTAGGCACATCATAGATACCCTGGAATCTTAAGTTATGGATTGTCATAATTGTCTTGATTCCATGATAGAATGGGTTAGCCTGGAATTCGTTATTAAGATATACAGGGATTAAACCTGCCTGCCAGTCATGACAGTGGATTACATCTGGTTTGAAGTCGATGATTGGAAGGATAGATAAAACTGCTTTAGAGAAGAAGCAGAATTTTTCGATATCCCATTTCATATCAGATGTGTAAGGTGTAGCACCACCAAAGTACATTAAGTTATCGATGAAATAATATTTAATTCCGTCTAATTCATATTCCATGATACCAACATGTACGTTAGAATTTACGCTGCCCTGGCTGGTAAAGAAATGTGTTACGTATTTAAATTCTTTACGATATTTTTCAGGAATACATTCATAGTTAGGGATTACAACACGAACATCCCATTCATTTTTATCAAATTCTTTTGGTAAAGCTCCGCAAACGTCTGCAAGTCCACCTGTTTTAATAAAAGGTACACATTCAGAAGCTGCAAATAAAATTTTCTTCATTGTTCTAAATCCTCCTAAATAGTCACAAAAAAGATATCTTTCGTATCAATTCATAATCATATTAATTATATCAAAATGGCCCCTATTTGTAAAATTCTTTCGCTTCTTCTACATATAAATCGGCGTTCCATTTGTTATGAGCCAAAGCCTCTTCCGGAAGGGATTTTACTGGTTTTGCAGGACGTCCAAATGCCATCATTCCATCTGGAATCACGGTTCCTCCTGTTACAAGAGACCCTGCACCGATCAGACAGTTTTTGCCGATTTTCGCACCATTTAACACGATACTTCCCATACCGATAATAGTATTATCACCAACTTCACAGCTGTGTAATAAAGCCATATGTCCTACCGTAACCCCTTCACCAAGAATCATCGGTTCGCCGGGATCTACATGAAGCACACAGCCATCCTGAATATTGGTTCTATCCCCAATTGTGATGCTGTAACCATCTTCTTTTTCTTTGTGGGCCAGGCCTCGCACAACAGCATGATACCAGATGCTTGCTTCTTTCCCTACATATACATCTCCGACTACATCTGCGTCATGCGCAATTTTTGCACTTTGCTCAAGGACTGCCTTTGCAATTTCACTCATATTTAAATCCCCTTTCTCGGATTTCCTTTACAAATAACTCTGCAGTGCGTTCTAAAAACTGGCAGAGCCTTATCTTGTCAAATACTTTCAGATCATTCTCTTTGCTGCGGTCACAGCGTCCCATGATCCATTTTAATTCCTTCAACACAACAGCGAGATCATCTTTGTCCACTTCTGTAATAGGACATTCTTTGATATTCCAGTAGTTTTTCTCTAAATCAAGGTCATATTCTTCTACAAAAAAGTTATTTAACTTTGAGTAATCTCCGTAATAATACTCTCCAGAGAAAAAGGTATCTCTTGGAATTCTCTGGCCGTTTTTCTTGATTTTGGCCACAGTGATGTCTTCTTTTTTCCCTTGTTCTACACCTGCATCGTCGTAAAATGCTACCATATCAAGCCAATAATCATGCACAAAACGTTCATCTAATAATAAATGTGCATAGTAGCCTAACACCACTGGGTGGTGTAATTGATTTTCATATCGATCTAAAAAGCGTTGAAGATCTGGCGCAATTGCCATATCATCTAACGTTTCCGGATTCCAGAAATGGCTGGTCACCTTCGCTCTTTTCTTTTTTGTATCCGGGAGTAAATTCCCCGCTATAAACTGTAATTTCCACTCTTCGTCTGCATCAGGACATAAGCGGTCAATAATAAGCTTTGCTTCTGTCATATGCATAATATATCCAGGCATATCAATACCCCTTTATTCTAAAATATTCATTAAATCTGCCAGGCAGTCTAATTTCTTATAAAGCAATTTGGCAAGTTCTTCATCTGGCTGAGTCATATCCGGAATCATGATTACTTTTGTTCCAGCACGATAAGCTGCTAAGATACCATTTGGCGCATCCTCTACTGCTATACAGTTTTCCGGCTTTTCTCCAAGCTTTTCGCAGGCATAGAGATATACATCCGGATAAGGTTTCCCATGCGCAAGCTCTGTAGCACAAATAATCATATTCTCGTCAAAGCAATCCCAGATTCCTGCTGTGGTAAGATAGGATTTTGACCTTTCAAAACTACCGGCAGTTGCAATTCCAATTTTATAGCCTTTGTTTTTCAGGTCCACGATGGTTTCTTCCACCCCGGGCTTTGCCAAAATTCCATGTTTTTTAATATATGCATCCATTAATTTCTTTCTTGTCGCACGAATTTCATCTAATGGAAAGTCTTCTCCAAAGATTTCTTCCATCTGCTTTTTTGCAAATGGTCTTGCCAGCGAACGAAGCATCAAAGCATGCTCTTCTTTAAAATCTTTCACTCCGCACATATGCGCTGCTTCCTGCCATGCAGGCACAAAAATGCTTTCTGTATCTAAAATAGTTCCGTCCATGTCAAATATTACTGCTTTGATCATTTTTCTCACATTCCTTATTTCATAGTCGTTATCCATTATAGCTTGAAAATAGAATTAAGTAAATGGAAACCCCGTCTCTCGGGAATTGCATAACAATTTTCGCGTATATGCAAAAAGGCGGTCATGCATTGCATGACCGCCTGATTTCTTCTTTTTATTCAAATTATTCTAAGTTTAAATCCTAGAAGTTTTCAGCGTGTACTTCGAAGAAGCTCTGTGGATGGAAACATACTGGACATACGGATGGAGCTTCAAGACCAACAACTACATGACCACAGTTGCGGCATTCCCACATAGTAACACCAGATTTTTTGAATACTTCCATAGCTTCTACATTCTGAAGAAGTTTACGATATCTTTCTTCGTGCATTTTTTCGATTGCTGCAACGCCACGGAACTGTTTTGCTAATGCTGTGAAGCCTTCTTCTTCTGCTTCCTGAGCCATTCTTTCATACATATCTGTCCATTCAGCGTTTTCACCTTCTGCTGCATGTAATAAGTTTTCAGGTGTGTCACCTAATTCACCAAGAGCCTTGAACCAAAGTTTTGCATGTTCTTTTTCATTGTTTGCTGTCTGAAGGAATAATGCTGCGATCTGTTCGTAACCAGCTTTTTTTGCTACGGATGCGAAGTATGTATATTTGTTTCTAGCCATAGATTCGCCAGCAAATGCTTCCCATAAGTTCTTTTCTGTTTTTGTTCCTGCGTATTTGTTTGCCATAATAAATTACCTCCATTAATTAAATATTATATTCTTATTTATCTTTTTCCTGACAGGCAGGGCAAATGCCTTGAAACAATATGTCATGCCCAAGGAATATTATTCCATGAGGATTGCGAATATGTTCCTGTAAATCTGCAAGAAATTCCATATCTACATCCATGACTTCTCCACATTCCACACATCTTACATGATAATGAGGCATAATCGTATGATCGAATCTGTCCGAACCATTAGGAATCTCAATCTTTCTGATTTCTCCCTGATCGGCCAGTATATTCAAATTGCGATATACGGTACCCTTACCAACAGATGGATGATGTGCATGTATGAAATTATAAACCTGATCAGCAGTAACATGGCTTTTCATATCTCGTACTGCTTTTAAGACCAAATCTCGCTGAATGGTATTCCTTGTTTTCATTGCTCCTCCTTATTAGGATTAGTTCTTAATAAGTATTATATCTCACTAAATCAGGATAGTCAATCCATATATTATTTTTTCCAAATCATTTCTCTCAGCTTCATATATCTGACTTTGATGAAATTCCATTTGCTTTCCATCTCATTCATGTGAATACCATTTTCTTCAAGTAAATTTTCATCCTGAATTCGTTTAAAGCAGTCATAGGCCTGCCCTGCTTTACCGGCTCTCATATAAGCCTGTCCTTCCATTAACAGATACACTTCATACTGACTCATATCAAATGCTTTTTGAAGATGAGCTGCTCCATCTTCTATGTGACCTTTGCTTATGAGCAATAAGCCTTTTAATGCAATCAGATCAGATGCCTCCGGTTCTAATTTCAATGCTTTATTAATCTGCTTTAATCCTTCTTTTGCAAATCCCAGATGATAGCTTGCAAGTGCCTGATAATAGTATCCATCCGGATTTTTCATTTCCTTTTCTGTCAGCCTTTTCGCATATACTTCCAATGTCTTCAAATCGCGAATATCCTGGCATCTTTCCTCTGCTACAATGGTTGCCCATCGCTCACATGCTTCATGTAAAATATTGATATTCTGCATAGTTTTTGGAACAGTATGAGGTTTGGCATTGTGGTAACGAATCATCTGATTTTCCCCACAATATTCTTTCATTCTCTTTTCTAAAACATCAAATCTTGCATCTTCTTCTTCGATGACCTCATAAAGATGATTATGATCAAACCAACGAACTTTTCCGCCTTGCTCACTTTCCGGAAGCCATACTGCATCCGAAGAATATGCTTTGATATTACCTTCTAAAAAAAGGGACGGAGTATACATCTGTTTTAGTATATCTGCTTTTTTATACCAACCCAATATTGTAGCACGACTATCCTCTACCCTTGCAAAAACAACTGGAACGTCAAGCATGGCTTCTGTATTAATCGCCGCTTCATAAAAACTGGTCATATCTATGATTTCCGTATCGAGATTTTGTCTGGATCTGGTGGAAGCATAGCAATAGCCGCTATAATCAAAAAATTCATTAAAAGCCAGTGTTCTTTCATCTTCTATTTTTACAAGCAGAATTGCCATGAGAAATCTCCTTTTTATCTTATAATTTATGGTTATGTTGATATTATAGCACAAAAAAACGCATCGGGAATTATCCCGATGCGTCTGACTTCTGAAAGTAAAAATTGTAAAGTTAAATTATTTAACTGTAACTTTTGCTCCAACGTCTTCAAGTTTTTTCTTGATTTCTTCAGCTTCTTCTTTAGATACAGCTTCTTTGATTACTTTAGGAGCTCCATCTACAACAGCTTTAGCTTCTTTTAAGCCTAAACCTGTGATAGCACGAACTTCTTTGATAACTTTAACTTTAGCGCCGCCAACTTCTGTTAATTCAACGTCGAATTCTGTTTTTTCTTCAGCTGCTTCTGCAGGACCTGCTGCTACTACAACACCTGCTGCTGCGGATACGCCAAATTCTTCTTCACATGCTTTAACTAATTCGTTTAATTCTAATACTGTTAAACCTTTAATAACTTCAATGATTTCCTGAGTTGTCATTGTATTTTCCTCCATAAATTAAATATTTGTTGTTTGAATCATAAGTGATTCGGATAAATTTTAAAATTATTCAGCTGCTTCTTCTTCTCCACCTTCTGGATCTGCAATCTGTTTGATTACACGAGCGAAGTTAGTAATTGGAGACTGTAAGCTTCCAAGTAATTTGGAAAGTAATTCTTCTCTTCCAGGGATTGTTGCGATAACCTGGATACCATCTTTGTCGTAGTAGTTTCCTTCAACGACACCAGATTTTAATTCGAAAGGTTTTACTGTTTTTGCATATTTAGCTGCAATACGAGCTGGAGCTGTTGCATCATCTTTAGAGATTGCGATAGCTGTTGGACCTTCTAAATCTGCTGTTAATGGTTCGAATTCTGTTCCCTGAACTGCAAAACGGATCATAGTATTTTTGTATACTTTGTATACGATACCAGCTTCACGGAATTCTTTACGTAATTTTGTATCGTCTTCTACTGTAATACCACGGTACTGGATTAATACAGCGGAAGCAGCTCCGTTTAAAAGTTCTTTGATTTCTTCAACGATAGGCTGTTTTAATTCTACTTTTGCCATTATTGGTGCACCTCCTTGTAAATTTTTGAGTATGCCGCCTGATTGGGATAATAAAAAAAGCTCCCTATCCTTAGACAGAGAGCGACATTAATCATCTTCAACTTAATATCCTCGGTAGGTTGATCTACGTTACGTCTTGCGACACCTACTGTCTTCGGCAGTCTTACCAAACTAAATTACCATATATACCGAAGAGTGTCAAGCATTTTATTCACTTTTTTCTTTTTTCTTTTCATTTTCTTTCTATTATCACAACATATGCAAAAGCAAAAAGAAAGCAAAAAAAGAACCGCTACATGCCCCTGTAGCGGTTCTTAAAGTTTATCTTACTTTTATTAAGCTGTTAATTAACCTAATTTAGCTGTATTTAATTTGATACCAGGGCCCATTGTAGAAGTTACTGTTACACTTCTTAAGTACTGGCCTTTTGCAGCTGCTGGTTTAGCTTTAATAATTGCATTAATTAAAGTCTGGAAGTTGTCATTTAACTGTTCTTCTGTGAAAGAAGCTTTACCAATTGGCACGTGGATAATGTTTGTTTTGTCAAGTCTGTATTCGATCTTACCAGCTTTGATATCTTTGATCGCTTTTGTAACGTCCATTGTTACTGTACCAGCTTTTGGGTTTGGCATTAAGCCTTTAGGTCCGAGGATACGTCCTAAACGACCAACGATACCCATCATGTCTGGTGTAGCTACAACTACATCAAAGTCTAACCATCCATCTTTCTGGATTCTTGGTAATAATTCTTCAGCTCCTACGAAATCAGCGCCAGCTGCTTCAGCTTCGTCAGCTTTAGGTCCTTTAGCGAATACTAAAACTCTAACTGTTTTACCTGTACCGTGTGGTAATACAACGGCACCACGAACCTGCTGGTCTGCGTGACGTCCATCAACGCCTAAGCGGATGTGAGCTTCGATTGTTTCATCAAATTTTGCACTTGCTGCTTTTTTTACTAAATCAATTGCTTCTGCAACTTCATAAGTAGTTGTTCTATCAACTAATTTGAGTGCTTCAGCATATCTTTTACCTTTTTTCATTTTAAAATTCCTCCTGTGGTATTATCGGGAGCGACCCTCCCACCATTTATCTGCTATTCAATATCTCTAATTATTCTTCAACTGTAACGCCCATGCTTCGTGCTGTACCAGCGATCATGCTCATAGCAGCTTCTAAGCTTCCTGCGTTTAAGTCTGGCATTTTTAATTCAGCGATTTTCTGAATATCTTCTTTAGAAATAGTAGCAACTTTTACTCTGTTAGGTGTACCGGAACCGGACTGAATGTTACAAGCTTTTTTGATTAATACTGGAGCTGGTGGAGTTTTTGTAATAAAACTGAAAGATCTGTCAGCGTAAACTGTGATTACAACTGGGATGATCATTCCTGCCTGATCAGCTGTTCTAGCATTAAAGTCTTTTGTAAACTGTACGATGTTAACACCGTGCTGTCCGAGTGCTGGACCTACCGGTGGAGCTGGTGTTGCCTTGCCTGCTGGAATCTGTAATTTAATATAACCTGTTACTTTCTTCGCCATTTTAGCGTACCTCCTGATTATTGTGGTATTAGCGGGGGTTTCCCTCCCACTGCCTGCAAACGCTCACGCTTATCGTGTGCAGACAATTCTATTAGTTACTTTTCTTAATATCTAAGAATCCAATTTCAACAGAAGTAGATCTTCCAAACAGTTCAATTTCAATTTCAACTGTCTGTTTGTTCTTATTGATGCTTCGAACAACGCTTTCTGTGCCTTCCATTGGGCCAGAAATTACAGTGATTTCATCACCTACTTCTACGTCAATTTCTACTTCATCAGCACTGTTGATGCCTAATGAACGCATCTCACCTTCTGTTAAAGGTACTGGTTTTGATCCTGGACCTACGAAACCTGTTACTCCTCGAGTATTACGAACAACATACCATGTATCATCGTCCATAATCATATTGATCAGTACGTATCCAGGGAACAATTTTCTGGTGACCTGTTTTTTTACACCATTCCTGATTTCAACTGCCTCTTCAAGAGGAACTCGAACTTCCAGGATCTTATCCTGTAATTTTCTGTTTTCAATTGCTTTTTCAAGATTGGCTTTAACTTTGTTTTCATAACCGGAATATGTATGTACTACATACCAATTTGTTTCTGCCATATGATCACCTTTGCCTTCTATCCAATGAGTAATTTCATGCCATACTGAAGTACCATATCAAATAAAGCAATAATTACTCCAAGACATACTGTTGCTGTTACTACTGTAACTGTGTCTTTGTAGATCTTCTCTTGTGTTGGCCAAATAATCTTCTGAAATTCAGCTTTTACGCCTTTGCACCACTTTTTGATGCGAGTGCCAATTCCAGGATTCTTAGCATTCTTTGTTTTCTTAGGTTCTGCCATATCTTCACCTCATTAACAAAAAAGAGAATTACTTTGTTTCTTTGTGCATTGTATGTTTTTTGCAAAATCTACAATATTTTTTTGTTTCCATTCTTTCAGAATGTACACGCTTGTCCTTTTTAGTAGTATAGTTACGCTGTTTACATTCTGTACATGCCAATGTGATTCTTGTACGCACAACTTCCACCTCCATTTTACTTAATTTAAAATTTTGATCTTATTTTTGGGCATAAAAAAAAGACCTCTTCCATGCTAAAATATAGCTATAATAATATAGCACACATGAAACAACAGAGTCAACTCATTTTGAAAAGTTTTTTTATTCGTACAATGTGTCTCATTCGAACGGTCTTTCTTCTATATATATCTTGTTTTTTATAGTATTTATTTTTCTAACTTCTTAAGCACTCCAAACAATAATGCCAGCGCAAATATCATGCAGATCATTTCTTCTAGTGGCTGGGCATGAATGAGCCCGTTAAAGCCCCAAAGATGATTAAAGATCAGTAAGAATGGGATGTATAATACCAGCTGTCGCACAATCGTAATTCCAAAAGAGAATAATGGTTTCCCCATAGAGTTAAATGTATTTCTAGAAATCGAAGTTGCCCCCACAAATGGAAGCATCAGCATCGCAGCTCTAAGTGCCTTCGTTCCAATTTCCACAACTTCGACAGACGTGGTAAATAATCCGATCAACATTGGTGCACAAAGCCCAAAAAATCCCATGATACAGATTTCAATAGCACTTGTAACAAGTACTCCCGCCTTAATCAGGCTTAACATTCGCTTATAGTTTTTTGCACCATAATTATATCCCATCAACGGCTGACAGCCTGCGGCCATCCCCTGATAGATATAATTTCCAATACTCATAATCTTATTCGAAATACCCATAGCTGCAACTGTCATTGCTCCATAGCCAGCCGCTAAGTTATTATTTACAATCATCGCGGTTGTTGTAAAGAACTGCTCGAGCGTATGCGGAATTCCAACAAGCATGATTTCTTTTATAATCTGCCCATCAAATCGCATCAGTTTTGCAGATGGACGTAAAATCGTCTTCTTTCTCCAGTAATAATAGCAGAAAATAAGCATTCCGAGAGCATTTCCCAGCACAGTGGCTATCGCTGCCCCTCTGATTTCAAGTCCAAGCACAAAAATAAAAATCGGATCTAAAATAATATTAGCCAAAGTTCCCGCAATCATGCCAATCATGGATAAAAACGTGGATCCCTCGCTTCGAAGAAGCTGTCCGATGGCATAATTACCCATCGTAAAAACAGATCCACACAAGAGTACTGCAACATACTGCTTTGTATATAGGAAGGTTTCCTGTTTTGCACCCAGGATTTTCACCATTGGATTAATAAAAATCATCCCGGCAAATGCAATTGCTGCAGCGCTGATAATAATCATCTCAAATCCCAGAGTTAATGTATGATTCGCTTCCTTTGTTTTCCCCGCACCAATGCATCTTGCAATATAGGATGCACCACCATTTCCTACAATGCCGGAGATTGCAATCATGACCATCATCACTGGATAAGAAAGATTTGTCGCCGCAAGCTGACAATCATCATGAAGCTTTCCAATAAAATATGTATCAACCAGATTATAAACCACCATAAAAAGCATGCCCATGGTCACTGGTATCCCCATCTTCAAAACTGCTTTTGCAGGTTTTTCACTAGCCATCGTATAAATTCGCTTATCCTGTTCCATTATATTCCTCCAAATATTTATATAGTTCTATTTTCATTCTGTGATTATGTGTGTTCATGCACATTATATCTATTCTTACATTATTATTCATCTATATTAATCTTCTATTTTCTCCCCCATACATTCTAAAAAATGGTACAATGTTTCTATATGGATTCTATATAATAAGAAAAGAAAAAATCAAGACTGAACATACCCATCAGGAAGGAGCATATTATGGATTCTATTTTCGTTAGTCCAGGAAGATATATTCAAGGAAAAAACACATTAAAAAATCTTGGTTTTTATGCTGAAAAGCTTGGCAAAAAACCATTTATCCTCGTAAGTGAAGGCGGCATGAAGCGTATCGGCGATATGTTACTTAATGCCTGCAAAGAAAAAGGATTAGATGCAACCGCAGAAATTTTCGGCGGTGAAAGTACGAGAAATGAAGTGCTTAGATTAGCTTCTTTAATGGAAGAAATCGGAAGCGACCTTGTTATTGGTGTTGGGGGTGGTAAAGTAACCGATACCGCTAAGATGGCAGCTGTAGAGCGAAACCTGCCAGTGATCATTTGCCCAACCATTGCAGCCACAGACGGTCCAACCGCAGGACGTGCCGTACTTTATTCCGAAGAACATGTATCCCTTCAGACACTTCAGCTTCCAGCAAGCCCAAATGTCGTTTTAGTTGACACTGAGGTCATTGCAAATGCACCAGCAAGACTTTTAGTTTCCGGAATGGGTGATGCTTTAGCTACTTATTTTGAAACAAGTACTTGCGTAGTAACCAATCATCCAGCACCAAATGGGGGACTTTCTACTTTAGCAGGACGCGCCTTAGCAAAAGCTTGTTTTGACACTTTAATGTCTGACGGCGTACAGGCATCCATCGATGCAAAAGACCACATCTGTAGTGAAGCAGTAGAACACATCATCGAAACAAATACTTTATTATCCGGTCTCGGATTTGAAAGTGGCGGTCTTGGCGCTGCTCATGCCATCAACAAAGGCCTTACCTACGTAAGAGAATGTGACGCTCTCTACCATGGCGAAAAAGTTGCTTATGGTACATTAGCTCAGATTCTCATCGAAGAACAGCCAGAAGAATTGATTGAACAGTTATTTACCTTCTGTGCAAAAGTAGGACTTCCAGTATGCTTCGCTGATCTTGGAATCGAAGGAATCGAAGAAGAAAAACTCTGGAAAGCAGCTGAAGTTGCAGCAGATCCAAAGGGTCATGCAAAGAACGAGCCGGTTAAGGTTACAAAAGAGATGGTATTCGACGCATTTGCTCGCGTAGACGCAAGAGGCCGCGAAACAAAGAAAAAATTAGGATTATAGAAAGAAGCGCTTCAAGGCGTATAATTCAAAAAGAAGCTGGACAAAAATCCAGCTTCTTTTATTTCTTATTTATTTAAGTAACATTTCTACATGATTACGATATTACAAGCAACAACTAAACAGTGCCTTTACAGCATTTATAGTTTCTCGAAACTCAATTCCTGATGCATAAGCCATTTGATGGGTATAATCTTCCCATCTTTTTTGCATAATTGTATCCGTTGAAATCATATCCAGAATTCTCTCTACATCTTCAATTTTCTGAAAACTGCCTCGGTGTTTCGATGTCGCTTCAAATGCTTTCACGAATATTTCCGCATCATAATCATAGGCAGACAACATATATACATCATAAAAATCTCTCGGTCTTGTATTTTCAATACTTCTACTCAAGATGGTTTCTACCTTTTCCGCAAGAACAGTCTCAATATTGTACGACCAAAGTTCAAATGTACTTTCAGGCTCAAACATATCGCGAAAAACATGTTTCGAAGCCTCTGGAGTAATAATATCACCAGTTGAAATATCCATAGACATTGGCACATTGATTTTTCCAAAAACTGCATGAAACATAATTTTGTATCCGCCATACTCGTCGTCATCGCGTATTGGTCCAACACTATCAAAAACAAATTTAATCCCATCATCCGCTTCTACAATACATATTTTCATAAAAGCAGTTTTTATTGCATCTTCTGTCATAGAGAGATTTCTAAGTGTTGTATCTAAATCCATAGTAGAACGTTGATCCACACCAACAATCGAAGATATTAGCATTCCACCTTTAACTACAAATTTCTCACTATACTCAGATTTTGATAATCTGAATAAAAAACGATGCATCAAATAATTTTGAAGCACCGCTTGGGCAGATATATTTTTGCTCTTTGCTAAATTTCTAATCTTAGCCTTCAAACTCATATCATTCACTATAATAACACCTCCAAATATCGTCGAACCTTTGGTTCAACACGTAACTGAATTGCATATGTCATTAATCTATTTATGTCTTTATCTTTTGATGCTACATATTTTTTCATCGCATACTGAATTGTTTGAAGATCTAGTTGAGATCCACGTAACATATCGCACAAACTTCTCTCCAAATCATAAACCGCAACTGTGTTTCCGTATGGTGTTTTAAGTGTTGTAACACCGAGATTATAGTTGTCAGCAACTACTCTCG
>JAKSRP010000070.1 GCA_024403555.1 Lachnospiraceae bacterium
TCCAGAAATAACTCTTCTATGAATTCACCGACACCTGCCTTGTAAAGATCGATATCGAATATATTTTCATTTGAAAGAATATTTCCTAACTGGCTATTGTAAGTATCTGGCTGCCCGAGAACGATGCCGTTTAAATGTGAAGTTAATTCTTCGGCCATAGGATCCGGAGAGAGTGTAAATACCTGTCCTTGATCGTCAACACCGAGAAGATAGCGGCACCAGCCGGCGATGGCAAGAGGAATAGCTTTTAATTTTTTTGCATCGCCATAGAGCTCTACATAAGATTTGATGGTTTCGCCATATCGGATACCAACTTTCTGAGAAGTATCTGTTGCAATTCGCTGTGGAGTGTCCGGCATAAATGGATTTGGGAGTCTCACATTGATTACTTCGTTGACAAAATCTTCTGGGGAAAGAATTCCAGGATCTGTTACTACCGGCATTCCTTCTACAGGACCAATCTGATGAACAAGACTGTTTAACTGCTCGTCTTTCATCTCGTCGGCGATCAGATCATATCCCAGAATACATCCGTAAACAGCCAGCGCAGTGTGCAGAGGGTTCAGGCAGGTCGTAACTTTCATGCGCTCTACCTTATTTACGGTTTCACGGTCTGTGAAATATACACCGGCTTTCTCAAGCATCGGTCGACCATTTGGGAATTTATCTTCGATGACAAGATACTGCGGGGCCTCTGCGTTGACGAAAGGAGCGATATAGGTATTGCGGGAGGTTACTACAGGAGCGATATCTTCAATACCGAGCCCCTCCAGTTCGCTGCATACAGAATCTGCAGGTCTTGGAGTAATCTTATCAATCATAGACCATGGGAAGGATACCTGTGTTTCGTCAGAGAGATAGTCGAGAAAACCTTCTGTTACGAAGCCACGCTCTGCCCATTCTTTTGCGATTGTTAAAATAGATGCCTGCAGTTTTTCTCCATTGTGTGAACAGTTGTCCATAGATACTACTGCAATTGGTGTCTTGCCGTTCTGATAACGATGGTACAATAATGCACAGACGATCGCCATGGCAGAGCCAGGGGCTGCCGGGCCAAGATCAATATCCTTCTGGATAAATGGGAAGTAAGTTCCGCTGGCGTCTTTTAATGCATAGCCTTTTTCCGTGATGGTAAAAGAAATCATCTGCAGGGCAGAATTACCGAAGATGGTTTTTAATCTGTTCCACTGGTCTGGCTGTGCAGACTGAGCTTTGATTGCTTCTGTAAGAGAAGCGATGACTCTTTTCTGGGTAGAACCGTCAGTATTTAAAGTAACTCCTAAAACCAGATTATCATAAGGAGTATAGATTTTATCAACCACATCAAAGTCAAAGGTTTCTACACAGGTAATTCCTTTTGATGAGAAGCCTTTTTCCAGTAAAGTATCTGCCAATCCCCCGATAAAGATTCGGAAGATATTGCCAATACCAAAGTGCACCCATACAGGTGCATCTTTGGTATTCCTTACGATGGATTCTATGTCATAGGATGGAAGAGATATGCCTTTATCTTCCCAGAAATACTTTGCTTGAATTCCACTAAGGTTTAATTTCATATCTGTTTATCTTCCTGTTCCATTATTTATTTGTTACGCTTCTGATCATTTCAAGATATTCCTGAACACCATATTTCTCAGCGAATTCATCCTGGATAGGAGCTGCAATCGCTTCAAATGCTGCAATATCAATATCTTCATAGTTTGTTACTTCGGCGCCATCAGCAATAACAAGTGCTTTTGCATCAGCAGCGAAGTTGAATGCACAATCCTGTTCAACAGTAGTTGCTGCGTTTACTGCTTCTTTGATCCAACCCTGTTCTTCTTCTGTAAGGCTGTCATACCATGCACCGGAACACATAAGAACAGGTGTCAGATAAGTGTGCTGTGTTTCACAAATATAATGTCCATTCTTTGTCTTGTGATGATCCTTCTGACTGAAGCTTACATAATCGTTTTCTGCAGAATCAACTACGCCCTGTTCAAGAGCCTGATACAGTTCATTCCATGATACGCTGGTTGGAATTGCGCCGCAGCCTTCCCAGAAATCTTTTACTACAGCTGCTGTCTGACAACGGATGGTCATACCGTTTAAATCTGCAGGAGTTGTTATAGGCTGTTTTCCATAGTAGTTACGGATGCCTGATGACCAGAATGCAAGTACTTTGAACTGATTATGAGATTTTTCATTGATCATGTCAGCAAATTTTTCACCAAATTCGCCATTTACACATTCCTTCCAGGAATCTACGGAATTAAACAGATAATAAAGAGAGAGAAGATCTACTTCATTGATACCAGCAGAGGTCATGAATCCAGGAGAAGCAACGATGATGTTTGCTGCCCCCATTTCAAGTTTTTCAACCAGTTCGGCTTCGTCGGTTCCAATGGTACCGGCATGTGCTGTTACGGTGAATTCGCCGCCAGATACATCTTCTAATACAGATTTAAATTCGTTCAGACCGTAATTGTACATGTGTTCCTGGCTTAAGGCATTGCAGGCGATGATAATATCTTTTGCAGATGCGCTCATTGTGAAAGCTGAAACTACGAGAGAACCAACGGTTAATGCTGTAACTAATTTCTTGTTCATTGTTTTGTTCCTTTCATATTGGTTTATATATTTTGGGTTTTCATATTTAGTTATGTGGTTGTGTGTTTTGCGGCCGTGATATATCACACTTCATGCCACCACTATATGAGAAAAAAAGAGGATTTGCAAGCTGAAATATCACAAAAATGAAAATTTGGTAAAATTAGTAAAAAACTGGTGCTGGCATATGTGAAAAAACAACAAAACGAGTGAAAAACCAAGGAAAAACGGCGATTTGTGAATGTTTTACAGTAATCTGGATTAAAAATTGTGATATATCACAAGAAAAAAACGGGTGACAACATACCGATCGAATGTTATAGTTGAGTCATCAGAAGATGTGCGATATGATGATCGGATATCAAAAAGCAGGGCGATTTTATTTACTGAAAAGACCTGTAATATATTAGAAAGAGAGGCGCTATTTATGAAAGCAATCAAAAT
>JAKSRP010000071.1 GCA_024403555.1 Lachnospiraceae bacterium
CAGGGTGTAAAGAACGAATAATTCATAGGACGGGAGAAGAGTGTATAATGAAGATACTTGCAGTGTCGGATGAAGAATCGAAGTATCTATGGGATTTTTACGAAGCTGGCAAGCTGGATGGTATTGATCTGATCTTATCGGCAGGAGATCTGGCACCAGAGTATTTATCCTTTCTGGTCACTATGGGAGGAATGCCGGTATTGTATGTACATGGGAATCACGATGCGAAATATGAGATGAAGCCTCCGGAAGGTTGTGTCTGCATCGATGATGATCTGTATGTGATAAATGGTATAAGAATACTGGGACTAGGCGGAAGTATGATGTACAATGGGAGAGGCTTCCAGTACACCGAGAAAGAGATGCGGAAGAGAATCAGAAAGCTTTGGTTCAAATTGTTCTGCCATAAAGGCTTTGATATTCTGTTGACACATTCACCGGCATATAAGATGAATGACGCAGAAGATCAGGCACATAGAGGATTTGAATGCTTTGTAAAATTACTTGATAAATATAAGCCGAAATATTTTATTCACGGCCATGTACACAAGAGTTATGGAAGAGCACATATCCGATACGATAGGTACAATGAGACGAATGTAATCAATGCCTTTGAAAGATGTGTGTTTGAATTTGAAGATAACGAAGAAACACTTCGTGCGAATTTGAAGTAGATATTATGAAGAGAAACTTCTATATATAATAAGAAAGAAAAGAGTTATTGTCAGCAGAAACTGTTAACAATAACTCTTTTTATTAATGCGTTTGAATTACTTCTATATAATATGGAAGATTTACGATTCCCAACGACCAGAAGCACCACAAGGAAGGATAAGTCCGTTAGAGGAAACAGGAAGACCGATTTCCTGAGAATCAACAGTACCTTTATATTCTTTTAACTCAGTTGAGATCATATAAGTAAGAACTGCAGGTGCAAGTCCGGTTGTGTAGGAATTAATCAGGAAGAAGAGTGGTTTGTCGCTTAAGAGCTTAGCGCAAAGCTGTACGAGAGGATGAATCGCATCCTCAATCTTCCAGATCTCGCCCTTTGGTCCACGACCATAAGAAGGCGGATCCATAATGATCGCATCGTAATGGTTGCCGCGTCGGATTTCTCTTTCTACGAATTTGACACAATCGTCGACGATCCAGCGAATCGGAGCATCGCCAAGTCCGGAAGATACAGCATTCTCTTTTGCCCAGGTTACCATACCCTTCGAAGCATCTACATGGGTGACGCTGGCACCGGCAGCTGCAGCTGCTAAAGTAGCACCACCTGTATAAGCAAAAAGATTCAGTACTTTAATAGGACGACCGGCTTCTTTGATCTTTTTAGAGAACCAGTCCCAGTTTGTTGCCTGTTCCGGAAAAAGACCGGTATGTTTAAAGCTGAATGGCTTTAAATTAAATGTCAGTGTTTTATTAATAGGAAGAGAGTAATTAATTGACCACTGCTCAGGGAGACTGAAGAATTCCCATTCTCCGCCGCCTTTCTGACTTCTATGGTAATGACCATTCATCTTCTTCCAGCCAGGTAAATTCTTTGGTGTATTCCAGATAACCTGAGGATCTGGACGAACTAAGATATATTTTCCCCATCGCTCGAGTTTTTCACCCTTGGATGTATCGATTACTTCGTAATCTTTCCAATTGTTAGCAATCCACATAAAAACCTCCAAAAAAGTCTGTAAAAAAGTTGTAAGTGCTTACATTTTCTACTTGCAATTTTCTTATTTCTATATTATTATATGAAAGGATTCAATACAAGATTATATGGTAAAGACAGAGCAAGTGCAAGCTGAATTTTATGACTGATTACTGATCCGATTATTAAAAGTGGATGGAAATTGTACTGGAAAAAATACAAGAAAAAGTTGAACAAAAATGTTGCAAAGAAACTGTATATCATATATAATACGAATCGTTGTGACATGATAGCGATGAAGCGTGAGGTTGCTGCAGGATATGCAGGTTTTCCGTGGAGCAAATGTCAAGTTAGAAAACTGGCGACAAGTCACTGTACAAATTAACTGTCCGGCATAGCGACCGGAAACAACGTGTGAGATCGGCATGATACGCACGGGAGCGTGTACAGTCACCGCTTGTCGTACTTAAATTAAAAGTGCGAAAAGGAGGCGACTTTTTTTATGGCAAATCAGGTAATGAGAATCACTCTCAAAGCGTATGATCATCAGTTAGTTGATGCATCCGCTAAAAAAATCATCGAAACTGTTAAAAAGAATGGAGCACAGGTAAGTGGTCCAGTACCACTTCCAACAAAGAAGGAAGTAGTTACAATTCTTCGTGCTGTACATAAGTACAAAGATTCCAGAGAACAGTTCGAACAGAGAACTCACAAGAGACTCATCGATATCATTACACCTACCCAGAAGACAGTAGATGCGCTGTCAAGACTGGAGATGCCAGCAGGTGTTTACATTGATATCAAGATGAAGAACAAATAAGAGTTCAAAACTTAAGTTAAATTATCCTACGGGTTGATATAGAAGCAACGAAAGGCGTAAGCCAGGAAGTTCCACTTATATTGACTGTTTGACTAGGATGATTGCACAACACAGTGTAATCCGCTGTAGAAAAACAGGAGGTAAGAAAATGAAGAAAGCGATTTTAGCAACAAAAGTCGGAATGACTCAAATCTTCAATGAAGAAGGAGTATTAACTCCAGTAACAGTTCTTCAGGCTGGTCCTTGTGTAGTAACACAGGTAAAGACAGTAGAGAACGACGGTTACAGTGCAGTTCAGGTTGGTTATGCTGACAAGAGAGAAAACCTTGTTAACAAGCCAATGAAAGGACATTTTGCAAAAGCTGGTGTTTCTTGCAAGAGATTCGTCAGAGAGTTCAAATTTGAAAATGCCGAAGAGTATAGCTTAGCACAGGAAATCAAAGCTGATGTATTTGCAACAGGCGATAAGGTTGATGCTACAGCAATCTCTAAAGGTAAAGGATTCCAGGG
>JAKSRP010000072.1 GCA_024403555.1 Lachnospiraceae bacterium
CCAAATAATTTTGGAATATCTTTGATATTTTGAAGTATTGTTTTTTCAGCTTCTGATCGATTTTTTTGTATTCGGCCTTTTCAATCAGCTGATTCCACATAATACGTGCCGTTTCATCATTCCAGGCCTGTTTTGCCGCTGTTCTTGCAGCATTTTGTGTCTCTTTGATGTATTGTGCCGCGGTATCATAGTCGGTAACATTTACCGCTTCATCCGTCAGTGTTTCCTTCGTATATTTCCCCATAATGTAATTGATTTTTACATCAAATACCACTTTATGCCCTGCATAGCTCTCATTTGGATAAGTAAGTGGGAACATAAGCTTTAATTTCACTTTCTTTCCGGGCTTTTTCCCCACTAGCCCTTGTTCAAATCCATCGATAAATGTATGGGATCCGATTTCTAAATTGTAATCTAAATGGGACAGATCCGATTGCTTTTTCTTGCCATCCATGGAGCCGGCAAATGCAATGTTAACGACGTCTCCATCTTTGACCTTGCGGTTTCTGATTTCCTGATAAATGCCATCGGCTAAAAGCTGTTCGTCTAAAGCAAAAGCCAGCTCCTCATCTGTAGCTGGCTCAAATTGATTCGTTTCCACGGTAATATGACGATATTTTTTGATGGAGACAAAAGAGTTGGCTGCTTTATTCGGAATATATAAATAGCTTCCTGCAATCAGAACAAGGATCAAAACTCCTACAATCGCTCCTGTTAATTTCTTATTCCATTTCATAGTAATCGCCTCTTTTACTATTTACTATTGTAATTTATTCTTTATTATAACGCATTCTTTGATAAAGGCATAAGAAAATCTACATTTTCTCCTTTTACTTTCCATGCGCTAATACCAGTCACGTCTTTTGACATATGCTTCACGACCTCAGAAAGTGGGTACTGTCGTCCATTCTGATAATTCGTATCCATGACCATGACCATATCATTGCTCTCAATTCCAACAAGATATACAAAATGCTGTTTCCCGATTAATTGGCCATCAGTTAAGAGCATAACCTCTCCTCCTTCGCGGATACATTTTCTTAATTTGACTGCATTCACATTTTTGAGAGACTGGTAAGAGAGAGATACTTCATCTCTTTGCCATACAGTTGTTTCGTCTAGTTCTTTTCCCCCGGAAATAATCCAGAATGGGCCGCCGTTTGTCGCGCCTTTGGACTGGCTGATGATGGAATCTAAGGCATATTTGTAGCTGCTTCGCTTACGGCTTGCCACGTCAGCGACGGTAACATTGTCCTCATCATCAATATCAACAAGCACCATAAAATGGCCGCCTTTTGTAAAATATCCTGGTCCCATCAAAACTACAACGGGATTTCCTTCCTGAAGGGCTTTTTTGATGCGGCTTTTATTTCTTCCTACCCCTTCACAAGTAAGTCCATACTCCGTTGCAAGTGCATTTACCACAGAATGTTTCGATCCTGCCGCACTGTAATAATGGTGTTCATATGCCCATGCAGCAGTTTCAACTGGTGTAACCCATTTTCCGGTGAGAGAGGAAATAACCACTGCCATGGAAGTTGGTCCACAGCCGGAATGGCGAATCTGATATCCGTTATCATTCCATTCTTTGTCGGTCTGATTAAAGTAGACAAATCCATGAATGGTTTCCTTTTTCTTCTTCATCTCGCCACTATGATCTTTGTAGACTTTTGCGACCACACCGCCTGAGGATCGTCCTGTGGAGGCATCTTTATTCACTTCATTTGTAATCTTCTTTACTTTTGACGCATCAATAATGGATGTCACATCCGATGTTGCCTGATCGACTTCTTTTACGATTTGTTCGATATCATCGATTGCATTTTTCTTCTTACGATCAGCGGTCACTTCTTTCGTCTTCGCTTGTGCATCTCTTATCGCCGGTACGCTGATGCTTCCGGAGAGGATAAGAAGGCTTAGCATGAGGCCAAAAGCTGTTTTTTTATATATCTTCTTGAAATTCAAGGTAATTCTCCTAGTGTATCTATTGTGATTTAATCTATTGTCGATTTTAACATATATTTTTCAAAAGACAATATGCTTTTATTGTATTATTTCTCATGAAAAAGTGCTTCATTCTTATGTATACCTTATTGATTTTAGCAAAATTGTCACTTGTATCGAAGTAGCATCGCAGCAGCATCCTCTTTTTCCATCATTTCTTATTAGAAGCGTATATACTCTCCGAAATCTTACCTCTTTTCAACCTTTCCTACATCATAAGAGGATACTCCTCGAGATAAAATTCCGCATTTTGTAATCCGATTTGCCAAATGTGGTACTTTTACGATGAAATTAACCTTCCTTGCAAGCGAAAACGAGTCGAAAAGCAAGTTTTTAATCTCATGCACCACGATTTCTATACTCAAAATATCACACAACTAAAAAAAGTGGCTTATTTAAGCCACTTTTAAGCTGCGGATAACAGGAATCGAACCTGCACACCGAAGGTACTAGATCCTAAGTCTAGCGCGTCTGCCAGTTCCGCCATATCCGCATATAGATTTGAAATTTTCATGTCATAAATTTTGACATAAAAAAATGAGCGTGCGGGGGATCGAACCCCGGACAACTTGATTAAAAGTCAAGTGCTCTACCGACTGAGCTACACACCCTTATGAAATTTTCACAACAGCTTCTGTTGAAACTGGACTAGCTGGATTCGAACCAGCGAATGCGAGGATCAAAACCTCGTGCCTTACCGCTTGGCGATAGCCCAACATCTTTCTTTGAGAAAGAAAAGGTGGGTAATGGGACTTGAACCCACGGCCTCCAGAGCCACAATCTGGCGCGCTAGCCAACTGCGCCATACCCACCATAAA
>JAKSRP010000073.1 GCA_024403555.1 Lachnospiraceae bacterium
TAAAGTTATTACTTATTATATACATCTTTTTTCAAATGTCAATACATTCTATGAATTTATTTCATATCATTTATCGCATTATCAACGTCGTTTATAACATTTTGAATAATAGTTCGAGGTATTATCCAATGATCTGAATTTTTGTTCCGATTTCAATCTTTGGCATTGGCTTGTTTTCCACATAAATCGTTCCTGGAAGATCTACTTCTGTCTGTCCACTAAAATTGATGGAGCAATGTCCAAGACCTGCTAAAGTATGAGGTGCTTCATCACCTACTGCAGTAATCTTATATTCCTGATCGTCAAATTTGAGAACCTGACCAGCTGCGATGGTTCCGTTGATCGGATTTACGGATGTTGTATAACAGAAATCTTTGATTTCATCTGGAGCACCCTCTCCAAAGAATACGACGATTCCTTCAAAAGCATTTGCCATAGGACCAATGTTTTTAATTTCATTTTCATAAATAAGACTCATTTTAAATACCTCCAAAACTTTAATATGTCTCCTGCCTTTTGCCCCTGACAGAATTTTTCAAAATGATAAGAATGAATAGTTTTGTATCTTTGCTCTCCGGAAGGTTTACATACGGCTCATTTGTTTTACCCAAAAAGTTTTGTTTAAGAAGGAGTATGTTTTTTTTGAGAGGAAAGTATTATACATTATGAAAGGAAACCAAAGATACAAAATCTATTTCATTTAGGAATATATTATACGTACAATCTTATGCGTATAATCCGAAGCTTGCTAAGTAAGCGATTAATACACGAAGCCAGCCAGTTACAAATCTGGAATACATTACAGATACAACACCTACTTCAACGGTTTCTGTTTCTGCCTCTGCAAGACCAAGACCTACAGGAATGAAGTCACATGCACCCTGTGTATTGATGGCAAATAGTGCAGGAAGAGCAAGCTGTGGAGCGATGTTACCTTTTCCGATTTCAGCACCGATCAGTGTACCAACGATCTGAGCGATTACTGCACCAGGTCCAAGTAAAGCGGAAAGACCAGGGATGGAACAGATGATACCTAAAACAAGAAGACCAACAACGTTACCAGCAAGTGGTGTTAAGAGAGATGCAAATGCATTACCAAATCCGGAACCATTGATGATACCAATTAACATGGAAACGAAAGCCATGAATGGAAGGATTGTTGTGATGATTGTCTGGATGGAGTTTCTGGCTGCCTGGTTGAAGGTTGCTACTACTTTACCAGCTGCAAGACCAATTCTTGTGATCAGGTTTTTGTTTTCCTGTGCTGCTAATGTTTCAGATACTTTCATATCTGCAGTGAATTTTGTACCTTCTTTTTTCTCAGGTTTTGCTTCTTCCTCTACAGGAGCTGCTGCAGGAGCTTCACTGCCATCTGCTAAGGAGATGTTTTTGGATGTAACACCAGATACATAGATGTCTTCTGTAATAAACTGAGCTAAAGGACCAGATTTACCAACTGGGTTTGTGTTGATGGTTGGGATTCTTTTCTGAGGATAGATACCACAACGAAGGGTACCGCCACAGTCGATGATAGCAACTGCGATCTCATCTTCCGGACATTTTGTTTTGAAACCATTGACTGGTGTACAGCCTGTTAATTCAACGATCTTTGCCAGGCATTCTGGTTCAGCACCGCCACCTGTGATAAACATTACTTTATTTCTTTTTTCGGTTGGTGTGATTACTAATGGACCACCAAATCCGCCGCTGCCTCTTTCAACTTTAATAGAACGATATTCTGCCATTCTTTTTCCCTCCAATTATTAAAACTAAATGTTTATTCTGCACGATTGATTATGCTTCCCCTTTTAATTCACGGCTAAGTTTAACGCCCTGCTGTTTTTCAACATATCTTGTTGTGAAGTCTGTTGCCCATCCAGAGATGAAGTTACAAACGATACCAACAAGTAAGTAACGAATTGCAAGTGGTGTTGTGTCAAGTCCGAGCTGTGTAAGACCATTTGCAATACCTAAGTAGATAAAGATTTCTGATGCGTTGATGTGTGGGAAGATACCACTATTTGTATGACAATGATAAGTTACAGATGCGTAAAAACTTGGTTTGTAGAACTCTGGCATGAATTTACCCATGGAAAGTGCCATTGGGTTACCAAGCATGAATGCACTTACGAAAGGAAGTACTGCGTATCTGAGAACTGGGTTACTTGTACAAATCTTTGCTAAGGAATTAATTCTTTCCTGACCTGCTAATGCGATGATCGCATTCATTAATACTAAGAGAACTGCGATTGTTGGAACGATTCCTACAACCCAGCTCATAAACTGCTGTCCGCCGAGTGTAAACAGGTTCATAAAACCGGATGCTAAATTTACGATAGTATTCATTTTTTTCCACCTTTCTTTGTTAAGAAGCTTCTTAAGAACAGGTCCCGCTCAGGCAAGCTTTATTGATTAAGAAGCCATTGTTTTCTTGAAAAGGCCTCCCATAGAACGGGTTGCTTTCTGGAATGGTGATGGTGGTTCAAGAATGATCTCTCCTGCAGTATATTTTCGGAAAGTAAGGGAAGCATCTGCTACTGCCTTGCCAAGATTCTTGTGGGATTTTGGAATATCTTCTTCTGT
>JAKSRP010000074.1 GCA_024403555.1 Lachnospiraceae bacterium
ACTCTTTTAGCAACAGGAAGCTACGCCCAGAAATATGGATATGAGATCTCCTCAAAAAAGGAGTTGCTTGCTTACGCTGGCATGAATATTGCCGGTGGATTGGTGGGAAGCTGTCCTATAAACGGATCTGTTTCAAGAAGCGCTATAGCGGATTCAAATGGAGCAAAAAGTCAGATTATGTCGGTTTCTGCCGGCATCAGCATGCTGCTCGTTTTACTGTTTGGAACGCCGCTCCTTAAATATTTACCGGTACCGGTGCTGACAGGAATCGTAATGACAGCTCTAATCGGTATTCTGGATTTTAAAATGATGAGCCGCTTGTGGAAGACAAGTAAAAGTGAATGGGTTGTTTTTATGTTGTCTTTTATCGCAGTACTTGTGCTGGGAACTGTGCATGGGGTTGTGGTAGGCTGCATGCTTTCTTTCTGGGAGGTAGCAGTTAGATCAGTGCAACCGCCTGCAGGTTTTGTTGGGCGTATTCCGGGACATGGAAATTTCCATTCCTTGACTAGAAATAAACATGCACATCCAATTAAGTACACAATTATTTATCGTTTCAGCGGGAACCTCTTTTTTGCAAATATCGATAAATTCGAGCAGGACATCTTAGGTGGAATAAAAGAAGATACAAAAGTAGTGGTGGTAGATGCCAGAGGAATAGGCAATATTGATATCACTGCAGTAGATAGATTATTAGGATTTGAAAAGAAACTTTCGGAAAATGGAATTAAATTTTATATAACAGAGCATGAAAGTTCCTTGAATGATCAAATCAGAAAAATGGGTGGCGAATCTTTGTTAGACAAGGGCGTTATTCGAAGAACCATCACATTGGCGCTTCGTGATGCCGGAATTGATAAACCATATCAGTTAGAGGGCATGGAGTCTGACCCTGCAATGGATTATTTGGAGTCGGAGGAAAAGTTAGCTGAGTTTGAGTGGGCTTTTGGTGATGAAGCAGAAGAAAGACTTAAGAAACTAGCAGATGAAACCGCAGAGGAGATCAAAGAATCCATTTCAGCCCATGCGGAACACATACCTGTTTTAGAAGATCACGGAGCAACCACTAAGTGGGGCATGCTTGGATTGTTTGATGAGCAGGGATTCTGGGATTTGTTGGAAGCTCGTTTGGAAAAACTGTCAGAAGAAGATGTTTTATCAGAAGAAGATGTTGCCTGGATTGAAGAACGAATCGAAAAACGTAGACATCAAGGCGAAATCAGGTTAAGCGAGTTGAACCCGCAGGCATTGAAGCTTTTGGCAAAATACAGAAAAGAGTTGTTAAAGCATTTGCGGCATTAAGTTGTTTCCTTTTTAAAAATAGGTGGCATATGTTAAAATGGAAGTGTAAACCCGATATGTATATGCGAAGACAGGGGGCGGAAATATGAATTTGAGAGAATTTTATGAAGCTTCTCAGGGAAGCTATGAGGCAACTCTTGGTAGAATCATGAAAGAAGAGCGCATTATCAAATATTTGCGTAAATTTGCTGATTCAGATTCCTTAAAAGAAATCAGGGATGCACTTGATGCGAAGGATTATGAGACTGCATTTCGTGGAGCCCATAATTTAAAAGGACTTTGCCTTAATTTGGGACTGGATAAGCTACAGGTAGTAAGCAGTGACTTGACTGAGAGCCTAAGAAACGGACCTACAGGGGATGTGGAAGGTTTGTATGAGAAAGTAGCGATAGAGTATGAACAGGTGCTGGCATTAATTAAACAGTTGGAAGACTAATAATATGCAAGACGATTAAAAGAGTAGTTGATAACCAAATTTTTGCGACTAGAAGAGAGGATTAAACTATGTCAGAAGAAGAATTAGTAAAAATGTTGGATCAGATGGTTGATTCTGAAGTGAGCCGAATCAAGGTTGAGATATCAGATCAGGTAGCAGAGGGAGAAATGGTGAAAAGACAACATTTCGGTCGCTGTGATGTTGGCAGCCCTTTTGCAACAGGTGCTCTAGGAAACTTTGGAGAAAACAGAGGCTGTTAATAAAGAATATTTTAGAGAAGGATTATTATGGAACGATATGTCAATATCGATGAGATATCTGATG
>JAKSRP010000075.1 GCA_024403555.1 Lachnospiraceae bacterium
CCGTTACTGACGCGATCGTTCGTAACCAGGCCGTATATTTGGCTTCCGTTGGTGTTGCTGGCGCATTACTTAGCAAATGTATCAAGGCCGCAGAGGTAGTGGCTTATGACGATCTTGGCACAGAAGCGATTCGTAAGCTTACTATTGAAGAACTTCCTGTTATTGTTGTAATCGCCAAAGATGGAAATAACCTTTACGAAACAGCGACAGAACAGTATAAGAGATAATACATAGATGTTTATGAGCGGAGAAATGCAACAATGGATAATATGAAGCGACCCCACTTATAAAAATGCAGATTTACGATATAATTAAATCACGACAAATAACTAATCACTGCATTCAGAAAAGGAGATCGCTTCTATGTCTAGATTAATACATATCGGTATGGATGTCCATACTACAAATTACACTTTATACGCTGCTGAAACAATTTTTTGTGATTACCAGGTAATGTCACATCCGATTCTATTTGAAACAGTAAAGCCAGATGTAAAATATATCGTCAGTTTTGTGGAACGAATCAAAAAAATGATGGGCGATGACTGTATCATCTGCTGTGGCTACGAAGCCGGATGCCTCGGATATTCTCTTTACAGAAAACTGACTAAATATGGAATCAAATGTGTGATCCTAGCACCATCTACTATGCTTGAGCCTAAGAGCGGAAAAAGAATCAAGACAGATGCCAGAGATGCAAAACTGATTGCAGATTGCATGGCAAGTCCTAACGGATGTTCCTATGTATATATCCCAACCCAAAATGACGATGATATTAAATGTTATCTCAGAATGAGGGATGATCACAAAATAGCCCTGAAGAAAATCAAACAGCAGATCAATGCTTTTTGTCTGGTCCAGGGATACCATTATGAAAAAACAAAATGGACGGAAAAACATCTCCGCTGGCTCCGCACTCTTGAACTTAAGGGGATCGTTCGTGAGATCCTAAATGAATATCTGATCACTTATAATGATCTTGATTCCAAACTGGAACGTTTTGAAGAACGTATCGAAGAATTCGCTGCAAGGAATGAGTATGCCGAGAGTGTAAAGAATATGTGCTGTTTTCTTGGAATAAAGACACATACAGCACTTTCTCTTCTTGTGGAGATCGGTGATTTTAACCGTTTTAAAAATGCACAGACCTTTTCTGCTTTTCTTGGCCTTGTTCCTGATAAAGATGCCAGTGGTAATCACGATCCAAGAATGCCTATTACGAAAGCTGGTAATAAGCACTGCAGAACTCTTTTGACGGAATCCTGCAACGGAATCCGCAGAGGTGCAGTCGGCTATAAATCCAAAGAACTCCGAGCCCGTCAAAAGGGAAGAAGTCCTGAAGTTATTGCCTATGCAGATAAGTGTAATGAACGATTAAGACGAAAATATCAAAAGATGATACATCGAGGTAAAAATTCAAACGTGGCAACAACAGCAATCGCAAGAGAACTGGCATGCTTCATCTGGGGAATGATGACAGGAAATATAGGAAGTAGCAAAATGTCACCCGTCAGTCAAGGGTAAACTATGTCCACTAAGCGGACCCTTGACAGCCAGCTTCCATCTTGCAATCTGTTCACCAAGACAGTCTAAGGATTAGACTGCCGAATCATCAAAAGAAACCGTAAAATGCACAAACTAGAGATATGATGAGAGTATCTGAATACAGACGGTCTGAGTTATTTGCGAACGTCCCCTGATGGCAATGGATAAAAACATTGATCCTCGACATTGGATAGCAAAACTCTCGGCGGACCATTAGCCTGTAGGTACCCAATCCACGAATAACGGGATGGCCAAATGCCGGAGACCGTATCCAGATACTTCCATGATATCTCTAGGAAAATGTGACTTAATTTTAAGTTTATCTACTTGACAAAAGTCGCTTCATAACGGGGACGTACACCGTGTTCCATTTTTCCAACAATACAAAAATCTCCAGCCGAAGGACTATTCTTCTTTCGTCTGGAGATTTTCTAATAATATGATATCTTATTATGGCTTATTTTTCCTTCTATTAATCAA
>JAKSRP010000076.1 GCA_024403555.1 Lachnospiraceae bacterium
ACAAAACGTGTTGATGGCTAATCCCAATCATTAAACGTTTTGTCCATATTATGAAGGTCACTCCATACGATAGCATCACCCCAAATCGAGAGATTTTTTTCTAATCGATGCTTTTCATTCATTCTTTGATAAATAACAGCAATGCTTTTATCAGTTGGCATGATTTTTAATATTTCAGACGAAGAAAGCGGTTCTGGAGAGTGCATATAGCACCACCAGTAAACCGCTTTTATTCGTCTTTCTATCGAAAGACCTCTATGATTTCTTAACATTTCTCTTAGTCTTGAATTAATTCCACCTTCAATACGATTATTAGTCGATGGTGCAGCAAACTCAGCATTCAATTTTTCATCCAGATATGTAAACAACGTATTTTCTCTGATTAGTTTATATATGGATCTTTCTGCTTTTAACAGTCTCTCGTGCGTTGGTCTTTTGTTGCCATACTCATCTATGGTCATCTCACTTAAAAACTTCTGATACTTCTGTACCCATTCCAAAAATCTATCGACCCATTTCTCTGCTTCTTTTCTGCTTTTTACTTTCATTAAATCCTTTGCCAAACTATACAGTTCTATACCGGCCATCGTATTAGGTCTAGAAGTGGTATAACGCTTTACTTGGCAAAATACATGAAATACACATCTTTGATGCTGTGCATTTGGCCATATCTTTTTTAGGGCTTTTGCAAAGCCAGCTCCACCATCTGATACAACCATCGCTGGTTCTGCTATACGCTTCATCAACGCAATCCATGCTCCTGCATGCTCATACCTGCATAAGTACCAGCCCAATACATACTTCTCATCGCAACAGATTAATATACATGCTTTACGACCTAAATAAATGCCGTCAAGGAACAAAACATTTTTTGATTCTTCTACTTTAGGAGGCATCGGCCATATTTCCCAAAATCTTGCAGTTTTTCTTCTGAATGTTCTTCCTTCTCCGGGCATAGATACTTGTGATTCCTTGCCAAACAGCCAATCCAGGAAGAGTAGTAATTCTTTTGCATCATTGTCTATTTTAT
Organism: Lachnospiraceae bacterium; assembly: GCA_024403555.1. Taxonomy (GTDB): domain Bacteria; phylum Bacillota; class Clostridia; order Lachnospirales; family Lachnospiraceae; genus Fimousia. The sequence goes on from JAKSRP010000076.1 coordinate 1,031, forward strand.
GTGTTAATGATGTCTTACAGACCTTACACAACCAGCGTTGTGAACCAGCTTTTGTCTTTCCGGATTTAACACATTTCTTTCCACAAACAGGGCAATTTACTTGATTCATTTAATCTTCCTCCACGATTAGCATTTCAAGAAAGATTAAACTCCTTCAAACCCTTTATTTACAAGGGCTTATGGCACTTTTTATCAACACGTTTTGTCCACCCTCAAAGTTCTTCAAAAAAAGATTGAACCGCCTCCAGCCCTTTATTTATAAGGGTTGGAGGCGGTTTTCATCAACACATTTTGTCCTATAAGTCCAAGTTTTAGTATATGGAGTCATCATCGGAACTAATAATCGCTTCGCAGTAGGTTCGGATTGCATCTCGATTCTCAAGAATCAGTTTTGCTTTTTCGCAGTCCTCCCGATTTTGGTCATTTAAGGACTGCATAACGTGAACGACTTTCTTTCCCAAAGTATCTGTCCAGTTTGTTTCAATTTTAGATATGTGCTGTGCCATTTGGTCCAGCTTCAGTATGTTATCATCATAGCTCATAGTAGTACCCATTAATAACCGCGCAGCTCTTCTTGCGGCAAGGTGTATACGAAGCATACACCTTTCGAACCGTTAAGCTTTGTCGAAGAAAAGTTGGAATAAGTAGTGCCTGCGGGAAGATTCCTGTGCAGCTGAAACAGAACAACCTTTAGCGCTATTTCACACATCACCTGCTGCTTAATTATAACAGGAGCACCGCCGGGACTTTCGGGTACACTAGAAACAAAATCTTCTAATGGCTTATGACCAGAGGCGGAAAAAGAAAAGCCGAATTGTTCATGGTAATCCAGATATCTTTCGGTTGCAGTATATGTGCTGCCATCACTTTGGGTTTTTGTTACTTCACGATATACAATATCATACCACCCGATGTGAAAAATATCGGGTGATATGGCAACTTCACGTTTTCCGCCATCTGCGCCGAGTAAAGTGGCACGG
>JAKSRP010000077.1 GCA_024403555.1 Lachnospiraceae bacterium
CATATCCTTCGATTTCCAAAGTTACACGATTATATAATTCCTGATAGTCAGCAAGATGCTCTTTAAGGTATTCTTCCCAAGTTTTATCCATTTCCTGCAAACGTACAAGAACTTTTTCTTCAGGATTCTCCTCGCGGAAGCTGCTTTCAGCTACAAGAACAATAGTAACTTCATCTGCATTTTTTACTAAAGTGGAATTGCCAAGAAGTTCCTGTTCTCCACCCTTTTGCATCACCTTGATACCTGTTGCCACACTGACAGCACCTTTACCGCCATTTACAGCTGTCATAACCTGCATACCGATTTCGGGTGCGTAAATATCATCTACAAACATGTTGTAGTTAGGTCTTCTAAGTTCCTGACTCTGATAAGGAGACATATCCCATGGAGTCTTACCACGAGTCAGCTGTGCGTGAAAAGAAATACTTCCCTCCTTGTCCGCACTCAAGTGGATAATCATTGCATTTGCAGGATAGCTTGCAATCATCTCTCTTTTATAATGCACACCATTCCACTCAAAGCAGGTGCTTGCTACTGCTGTATCAAGATCCAGCTCGCGATGGTAATCTGTCACATTGCTGTAATCTTTTCCGGCAAACTCCAGATAAAGATCTCCCAGTGGCGCATAATGACGCATCTGTTCAGGCAATCCGGAAAGTGCGAACGCACATAGCTCCTGGGCTTCTGATATTTTACCTGCAAAAATAAGTTGTCTTACTTCATCAAGTTTTTCTTTCGCAGAAGGATTATTTCGATCTCTTGGACCTCCAAACCAGCAGCTGTCTTCATTTAGTGCGATTCGTTCTGTTGCAGGGATGCCATAAACCATTCCTCCCAATCGACCGTTACCGATTGGCAGTGCTTCATCCCACTTTTTTGCGTATTCATTGATCTCGATTTTACACATACTCTTTTCTCCTATGGTAGACTAACTACCATTTTTTGCCGTCATAGAATTCATAGTCATAAAAATAGTTCGTGTATTGGCTCAGTTTCTCGGTACGTTCCTGCATACCTTCTTGCTGAACCTGTTCAAACTTCTCTCGAAGTTCTTTGGATTTTGCATCCTCTTCATCCTTGTCCTGATCCTGATTATCCTGGTTATCATCCTCCGGATCTTTATTCTCCTCTTCCGGTGGTTTCACATTTTCTTTCAACCATTCAATATAATCATCAATTTCATTTTTCAGGATCTGCGCTTTTACACTGTGACCGTTATCATCATCGCGATGTGCACAGTCATCAGCCACTAGAACATCGATTGCTTTTTCCAAAATCTTGATATTATCATCCAGATTTTCATAGGTAACGGATTCCGGTGTAATCGGTGTTACCATTGCAAGCGCTTTGTTGATGCGCACAGGACACTGCTGCTTCTCATTTGGCTTGTAATACAATGCCAAAGAATAATTTGACTCAGCTATATCATAATATCCACTTTTAAAACTGGAATTTCCCTGGTTATAGCATTGCACTACATCCTTACGTTTTGAATAAATTACAAAACATATGATAAAGAGAATAAACCCTATGCACCATAGTATGGTTAACCAGCTAAATTTCTTTTTTTTCATAGTTTCCTCTATCTATTTGTTTAACATTCTTTCTTGTTTTTATAAAAAACTCTTTACCTTCTTCTGATCAACAAAGCAGCCTCTGTCAAAAGCATAAACACAACAGCCAGAGTGAGCCAGTACCACAAATATTCTTCATTCTCAAGCTCCACCGTACCCTCATTGTCCTTGGAATCTTCTTCCGGCATACTTATCTGTATATCTTTTTTGAGTTCCTCTAAAACGCTATCAAAGCTTCCGCCTTTGTTTCGATTTAGATAAACCACATTCATATCTTTGG
>JAKSRP010000078.1 GCA_024403555.1 Lachnospiraceae bacterium
GGATTCTCAAGCATCGGGCAAGGTCTGAGCATATTATCATTGAACGGCTGTCCATCGTGATAGGCCATGAACATTGGTGATTGCAGGCCCTCAAGAAGTGACTTCTCACGAATGTTGGAATCAGAGTAATGGATAAATACGCATGGGTCCATATCACCATTTGCATTGATGTGAAGATATCTTCTGCCACCTGCGATACAGCCCTCTACATATTCTGCATCGTTTTGGAAATCCATTGCAAAAAGTGGCTTGGTTGAACGATATCTGCGTATCAATCGATACATTTCTGTTCTTTGCTCCGGTGTTGGAAGGAGATCAATCGATGCATCATTACCAACCGGCATGTAATGGAAGTACCAAATAAAATAGGCTCCCATCTTAATCAGGCCATCATAGAATTCTTCTGAAGTGATTGATTCAAAATTCTCTCTTGTATAACATGAAGAAATTCCATATAACAGCTTTTTAGAGCGAAGAAGGCGCATAGCTGCGGTTGCCTTTCCATAAACACCTTCTCCACGTCTTGAATCAGTTGCATCTTCGAAACCTTCCAGAGAAATAGCCGGAATAAAATTTTTCACACGCAACATCTCATCAGCAAATTTTTCATCAATCAGAGTACCATTTGTAAAACAAAGGAAAATGCAATCATCATGTTTCTCACAGAGTCTGATTACATCTGATTTGCGAACCAATGGTTCTCCACCAGTATAGATGTACATGTACACACCCAGTTCTTTACCCTGACGGATAATATCGTCAATCTCATCAAATGTAAGATTTAGCTTGTTACCATATTCTGCTGCCCAACATCCAGTACAATGAAGATTACATGCAGATGTCGGATCCAGAAGGATTGCCCATGGAATATTGCATCCATATTTTTTACGTGCTTTTTCCTGGACTTCCCATCCAACAATATCTGCATTGATGAAGAAGTTGACAGCAACTGTTGTTAATACATCATGATCAACTTCATTCATCATATGACGGATAAAGGAGTAATACGGATCGGAAGGATTTTCGATAGCGTGACGGATTGCTTTTCTTTGCGGTTCAAATTCACCTTTGCAAAAGTTATCTGCCCAGTCCATCAGCTTCACCAGATTTGTTTCCGGATCTTTATATAAATAATTCATTACATGTTCCAATCCATGTTTTTTAATAGTCGTAGATATGCTCATTTTTTACCTCTTTCTTCCATTTGCTAATATCTGTTACTTAATAAGTCCACTGTTTTTCAAAAGAATTTCCACATCTGTATTCTTCACAGCTTTAAGAACTTTCTTCAGAAGAAACTTTTCCTTAAAGGAAAGAGGAAGTTCATTTACCGATTTTTTATCAACAGCATAATAGCAGGCGCGAAGCAATTCGCGTACATCATACTGGGATCCCCAAACCTCAGGCACTCCACGATCTACATTCATCAGAGTATATACTGCTTCCATACCGGTACGAATAGAGTATTCTGTTGTGAAAATGGTGTCTCGCGGGGTTTCTGCGAACTGTCCAAGGAAAGCAAAATTAACTGCATTTTTAGGCACTACCAGTGGGCGGTCAGATTCCTTACGCGGTTGGAAGAATGCATTAATGTATGGCATATAAC
>JAKSRP010000079.1 GCA_024403555.1 Lachnospiraceae bacterium
TCGCAAAGAACCAAGCAATCATCATATTGACGTAATACTCTTCCGATTGCACACTGGCCGGAATTTCCAAATACTCTTTTTGAAAATCTTCATCTAAGAAATGACTCATCAACATCTCGAGTCCAAATCTGCAAGTATAGCTATGTTCAGAAGCAGACCATTCCACTATTTTTTTCATGAGTTTTTCTTTGTTCTTTTTAAATACTTTTGGGGACATGATATCGCATACTGCCCAATTATCTACATAAGGTAAAAAAGCATCCGTCAACGCAATACATTTCTCATAATCCTTTACTTCCGATATAAGTAGTCCATGCAGCATATTTTCGTCATAATAATGATGTGGAAGCTCCATTAAGAATGCTTCCGCTTCTGCTTTATTCTCCTTGCTGCATGCTTTTGCAAGCTTTCTTGCATCCGGTACTCGGACTCCAATAAATGTTTCTTCCGGCACGCCAGGCGTTAATTTTGCCTGAAAGGCAGCGTACTCTTTATCTTGTAGTTCAAATAATCTTTTCTGAATTATCATTTGCATATTCTCCCATTTCTTATTTGCTTACCTCGCAAAAAAGCTTTGCGTATTTTTCTTTCTTCATGTATGTAAAAACCTTCGAGACATGAATCCCGAAGGTCCGCTTTTACATATCAATATCTTTTACATATAAGAACAAGGTCTGATTCTCATTTGTGTAATCATCAGCCGGTATCATTTCCATTGCTACCTGTTTAAAGATCTGATCGTATTTTCGTCTGTAATAAATTGTAATAGATGTCTTTCCTGATTTGAAATAATCACTCAAAAAGGCAATATCTGTCTTTGCAAGGTAACCATCCAAATCCTCGGCGTGAACCTGCCCAGATTTTCCAAACCCGGATAACCAGCCTGATATGGTATGAGTAAAACCCTTTTCGCTTGTTTGCTCCGCTGCATCCATATCAACAATAACATACGTGTCATCTGTTATATTAATCTTAAGTATCTTCGTATAAAGATTGCACAAAGCTTTGTGCGCTGCTGCCTGTTTTCTTCTATCAACACCTTGCAAACGATAGTATTCTTCTTTTTCCTGATACATTCTTTGATCTGCAACTGAGAAAATATCTAAAACACCCTTGTCAGTATCTTCTTTAAATCCGGCGCCAACAGCAATTCTCATCTGATTACTATGTACTCCACTCCAATTGCTACATGCTTCTTTTAGCGTGCTCTTCGCTTTTTCATAATTTGCATGACTTGTTTGCAAGATTGCACTGAATTCATCACCGCCGGTTCTGAACACTTTTCCATACTGTCCAAAAGCTTCTTTTATTAGACGCGCTGCTTCACGAATCAGTTCATCACCGGCATCGTGACCTATATTATCATTCACATATTTTAATTCATTTAAGTCCAATTCCAGACAAACAATATCTTCCGGAATCACTTCTTTGAACTTATCCAATTCTTCACTATACGCACGTCTGTTAAATAAGCCTGTTAATCCATCAACATATGCATAATCGTAATACAATTGTGCATGTTTCTTAAACTTGCCCACGGGGTCCTCAATTGCGAAAAAAGCTCCCATACAAACTAACACAATGGCACTTTCAG
>JAKSRP010000008.1 GCA_024403555.1 Lachnospiraceae bacterium
GCGGTGTTTTATTCCTTCAAGATAAGAAGGTCGAAAAAAAGAATAAAAAGAATAAAAAAGCAGTAGATGATCAGCTTTGGAAGATGAGCAGAAAAGATCATAAGCTGTTGATCAAAAATAAAGCAACCAAGAAATATCTCATTCCATCAGGAGAAATCTTGACCTTAGGAAGTGAGAATGAAGCAATTCAAAGTGGTCTTGTTTTGATTCGCACGGACAGAAGTTTAAGTCCATATCGTGATTTCCTTCAATATGACGGAAGATGGGGTGCAAAAAAATATGGTGACAGTTCTCCAATGTGTAGTGGTGGCTGTGGTGTATTAGCAGTAGTGAATATGATCTATGCACTTTCCGGACAATTTGCTCCGGTTATGGATGTAGCGGATTTTGCAGTCGTGAATCACTACCGCGTTCCAGATAATGGAACAGACGAAGATTTTGCAAAAGCATTTGTGAAAATATTAGGAAAAGAGTATGGAATCAAGTATACAGGCAAAGCCCCAGGTGTTGGTGCAGTGAAAAAATGCTTACAAAAAGGCGGTGTCTGTGTAGCTCATGTACCAGGTCATTATGTAGCCATTGCGGCATATGATGAAAAGAAAGATAAGTATTTAGTAATCGATTCTCATCCGCTTCCTAAGAGAAGAACCTCTCCATATGGAACGTGGGTATCGAGAGAACGATTAGAAATTGGATATTTAAATTGCTATTCCAGTTATAAATTTGAACATGTAGATACAGCTGATTTTACCTGGGATATTACAAAACAGGATTCTGCAATTGTCAAAAAAGCAGTGATTCAATTAGGAATTAGCAAAACAGAAACTTGGATCAAAGAATTGATAGCGAAAGGTTTGAAATAGAGATGAGAAAGTGGAACAAAATTACAATTGATACAACAACAGATGCAGTCGATGCGATTGCATACCAGTTAGGAGAATTAGGCGTACTTGGTGGGATTGAAGTCATTGATCACATTCCATTAACTAAGGCAGAAATGGAAGAGATGTATGTGGATCTCCTTCCAGATGACATTGCTCCAAATGATGGAACAGCAAAAGTAATCTGTTATGTCCATGAAGATACCGATATTGAAGATCTTATTGTAAAGATTGGTCTTACCCTTCAGGAAGTTGGCCAGTTCTTAAATATCGGTGAAGGGACTATTTCCTTAGGGGAAACAAAAGACGAAGACTGGGTGAATAACTGGAAAAAATACTTCAAACCATTCCGTCTTGATGACAATATTATCATTAAACCAACATGGGAGACTTTAGATGATCAGAAAGAAGATGATATCATCATCGAAATCGATCCGGGTACAGCGTTTGGTACCGGTTCCCATGAAACAACCAGACTTTGTATTCACCAGCTCAAAAAACATATCAAAGAAGATACTACACTTCTTGATTTAGGCTGCGGCAGCGGTATCTTATCCATCATTGGCTTAAAGCTTGGAGTAAAAACTGCAGTTGGAACAGACATTGATCCGAATGCGATCCGTGCAACAAAGGAAAACTGTGAAATCAATGGTATTTCCGAAGAAGAAATGACTGCTTATCAGGCAAATGTTCTTGCAGACGATGCAGAGCCTGTAAAAGAGATGATTGGCTATGGCAAGTATGACATCGTAGTTGCAAATATTTTAGCAGATGTAATCATTCCGCTTTGTTCCATCGTAACTCCATTTTTAAAAGAAGATGGATTATTTATCACATCTGGTATCATCAATACGATGGAAGACGCAGTAAAAGAAGCAATGATTGCTAATAACATGGAAATCTTAGAAACCAATTATATGAAGGACTGGGTGTCCATCACAGCAAAACCAATCAGATAGGAATCAGATATGTATCGATTTTTTGTGTCACCAGAACAAACTGGTGGGGAAAGTATCTTTATAACAGGCAGTGATGTCAATCATATGAAGAATGTTCTTCGTATGAAAAAAGGGGAACATGTTCTCTTAAGTGACGGCGTGGACCGCGAATATGAATGTGAGCTTGTAAATTTTACAGACGACTCCATAGAAGCAAAGATCATCGATGTGTTTGGTTCTGCGGCATAGCTTTCCACAAAGATTACGCTTTTTCAGGGACTTCCAAAAGGTGATAAGATGGAACTGATCATTCAGAAAGCGGTAGAGCTTGGCGCCTATGAGATTGTGCCGGTAAAGACAAAGCGTACTATTGTAAAATTAGATGATAAAAAGGCGAAAAAGAAGGTAGACCGATGGAATGGAATTGCACTTTCTGCTGCAAAGCAGGCAAAAAGAGGTATTATTCCAGAAGTAAAACCGGTTATGACCTTAAAAGAAAGCTTCGCCTATGCAAAAACATTTGATGCGAATATTATTCCATATGAAGATGCCAAAGGAATTACGCATTCGAGAGAAGTGTTAAAAGGGCTGAAAGGCAAAGATCATATTGGAATTTTTATTGGACCAGAGGGCGGATTTGACGAAGGCGAAGTGGCAGCAGCTATGGAACTTGGCATAAATCCGGTCACACTTGGAAAACGTATTCTTCGTACTGAAACAGCGGGGATGGCAGTATTATCCATTCTCATGTTTGAAATGGAAGAAGATTAATATAGATGAATGAATTATTAGAAAGAAGGAACATAACTTGGAATGTTATTTTGATAATGGAGCGACCACAAAGGTATTTCCGGAAGTGAAGGATATTATGGTGGAAGTGATGGAAGTGGAATATGGCAATCCATCCTCCATGCATATGAAAGGCTTTTATGCTGAAAAATATGTAAAGGATGCCACTAATATCATTGCAAAATCCTTAAAAGCAAATCCGAAAGAGATCGTATTTACCTCTGGTGGAACAGAATCCAACAACATGGCCTTAATTGGAAGTGCCATGGCAAACAAAAGAAGAGGCGAGCATATCATTTCCTCAAGAATTGAACATGCTTCTGTATACAATCCACTCTTTTATTTAGAAGATCAGGGCTTTGAAGTGACGTATTTGCCAGTTGATGAACATGGTGTTGTGTCTCTTGACGCATTAAAAGAAGCACTTCGCGATGACACCATTTTAGTGTCTATTATGTATGTGAATAATGAAATTGGTGCCCTTCAGCCGATTGAAGAGATTGGAAAAATCGTAAAAGCGAAAAATCCTCAGATTGTATTCCATGTGGATGCGATTCAGGGATATGGAAAATATCAGATCAATCCGAAAAAAGCAGGCATCGACCTGATGTCTGTCAGTGGTCATAAGATTCATGGACCAAAAGGAATCGGATTTTTATATATCAAAGACAAAACAAAGATTAATCCACTGATTTTAGGTGGCGGTCAGCAGAAAAATATGCGTTCCGGCACAGAGAATGTTCCCGGTATCGCAGGGCTTGGAAAAGCGGCTGAGTTAATCTACAAAAATCATGGAGAAAAGATGGCTTATATTAAGGCGCTGAAAGATTCATTTATTGAACAGGTGCTTACCATCGAAGATGTGAAAAATAATTCAGGCGTTGCACCACATATTGCAAGCATCAGCTTTAAGGGTGTGCGAAGTGAAGTACTTCTACATGCTTTAGAAGAACGTGGCATCTACGTATCAAGTGGCTCTGCATGCTCTTCAAATCATCCAGCAATCAGTGGGACCTTACAGGCAATTGGCCTTGGAAAAGAATATTTAGATTCCACCCTTCGTTTTTCTTTCAGTATTTATAATACGAAAGAGCAGGTGGACTACACAATTGAAGCATTAAAGGAATTACTTCCTATGCTTCGCAGATTTACCAGAAGATAAGAAAGTGAGAATAATATGGAATACAAAGCATTTTTGATTAAATATGCCGAAATCGGTATTAAAGGCAACAATCGTTATATGTTTGAGAATGCCTTAGTAAAACAGATGAAATTCGCATTTAAGGGCGTTGGCAAGTTCACAGTAAGAAAGCAGTCTGGACGTGTATTTGCAGAAGCTCAGGGTGAATTCGATTTTGATGAAGCAGTAGCAGCATTAAAGACTGTTTTTGGTATTACAGGAATCTGTCCTGTTTTAATTGATGAAAACAAAGACATTGAACATTTAGGAAAAATCTGTGGCGATTACATGAAGGAAGAACACCCAGATGCAAAAACATTTAAAGTATTTGCAAAACGTGCAGACAAGAGAATTCCTCTTAATTCCATGGAACTTGCAGCAGAAATGGGTGGATACGTACTTGATGCTGTTCCTGGAATCAAGGTAGATGTTCATAATCCAGAAGTAAAATTAACTGTAGAAGTAAGAGATAAAGTATATATCTACTCCAAAGTAATTCCAGGTCCTGGTGGTATGCCAATCGGAACAAATGGTAAAGCAATGCTTTGCTTATCCGGTGGTATTGACAGCCCGGTAGCTGGCTGGATGATCGCAAAACGTGGTGTTCGTATTGATGCTACTTATTTCCATGCACCACCATATACAAGCGAACGTGCAAAACAAAAAGTAGTTGATCTTGCAAAGAAAGTAGCAAGATACGCTGGACCTATTAATTTACATATCGTAAACTTTACCGATATTCAGCTTGCAATTTATGAAAAATGTCCTCATGACGAATTAACAATCATCATGAGACGTTACATGATGAAAATCGCAGAACATTTTGCAAAACAGCAGGACTGCCTTGCATTAATTACTGGGGAAAGCATTGGACAGGTAGCTTCCCAGACCATTCACAACTTAGCAATTACAAATGAAGTGTGTGAATTACCAGTATTTCGACCATGTATTGGTATGGATAAACAGGAAATTGTTGATATTGCAGAAGAAATTGATACATATGAAACCTCTATCCTTCCATTTGAAGACTGTTGTACTATCTTCGTTGCAAAACATCCTGTAACAAAGGGAGATCTTTCCCGCATCAAAAAATCCGAAAGAGCATTAGATGATGTAATCGATGATCTTATGAAAGCAGCCATCGAATCCACAGAAATCATGTATGTAAAACCGGAATAAGAAAAAGAAGAATAAGAAAAGGCAGGAAGATAAAGCTTCCTGCCTGTATCAATCGTATAAAAATGAAAGGTTATTCTTCAATATTGTTCATGGTAAAAGGGGAGAGATCAGCTAAAATCTGATTGATCATAGAACCAGCATCGCGGATGTTTAAAAATAAGGGTTTGGAGATATCTAAACTTAAAATTCCCATGGTAGATTTCGCATTCACGATATATCGTCCTTGAACTAAGTCAAAGTCATTCGTATAATTACTAATTATTTTGGTGAAATCCTGAATGTCTTTATATGATTGAATGGAAATCTGAATTGTTGTCATAGTATTACCCCTTTATTTTTTACGATATTGTGGCTCTTATTCTTAAATCATAAACTTTAACTTGATAATTGTCAACTAGAACCCAAAACAGGAGTTACGAATGGAACATAAAATGTCATTTTCGGATTTGCGGGTAGCATTTCTTACGCTTGGCTGTAAGGTCAATCAGTATGAAACCGATGCAATGAAGGAGAATATGGAAAAAGCAGGAGCGATCATTACTGATTTTCATGATCCGGCAGATATCTATATTATCAATACCTGCTCTGTAACAAATGTTGCCGACAAGAAGTCACGTCAGATGCTGCACCGTGCAAAACGTAAAAATCCGGATGCAGTGATTGCGGCAGCTGGCTGTTATGTACAGTCCGCAGCCGAAGAGTTAGAAAAAGACGAACTTGTCGATATCATCATTGGCAATAACAAAAAGAAAGAAATTGTTTCTATTATTGCCAGATATTTAGAAGAACATAAAAAGACAATCGATCTCATCGATATCAATCATACTGATGAGTTTGAAGAGATGGGAGTATCCCATATTGAAGGTCATACAAGAGCCTATATTAAGGTTCAGGATGGCTGTAACCAGTTTTGTACTTACTGCATTATTCCATATGCCCGTGGGCGAATCAGAAGTCGTAATATGGATGAGGTGCTCAAAGAAGTTACAAAGCTTGTGGATCAGGGAGTGAAGGAATTTGTCCTTACCGGCATTCATTTAAGTTCCTATGGTGCCGGAATTGATGGACTTGATCTTCTGACTCTCATCAAGAATATTGCTGCAATCAAAGGTGTTATGAGAATTCGTCTTGGATCTTTAGAACCAGGCATCATTACCGATGAATTTGTATCGGAAATTGTAAAAATCAAAGAGCTTTGCCCGCATTTTCATCTTTCTCTGCAAAGTGCCTGTGATGCAACCTTAAAGCGTATGAACCGCAAGTATACAATTGCTGAATATATGGACAAATGCAGCCTTCTTCGTAAGTATTATGAACATCCGGCAATCACAACCGATGTTATTGTTGGTTTCCCTGGAGAAACAGAAGAAGAATTTGAGATTACAAGAAAGAATCTTGAAAGCTTAAATCTGTATGAAATTCATGTGTTCAAATATTCCCGAAGAAAGGGAACGATTGCAGATCAAATGCCAAATCAGATTCCAGAACAAAAAAAGGCAGCCAGAAGCAATATCTTGCTTGAAATGACAAAAAGACAGAAAAAAGCATTTGAAGAAAAGATGCTTTTTACCACGGAAGAAGTACTTTTAGAAGAGATGGTAGAAGCAGATGGTACCATCTATTTTACAGGTCATACGAAAAACTACGTAAAAACAGGTGTTAAAGGTACTCATTTAGAGGCAAATCAGCTCGTTAAGGCAACATTTGCTGCCTTTTCTGACCGCGATTTCATTGTGGCAGATGCCTGTGAGTAAGGGAATTCTTTACTTTTCTCAGTAACTATATTAAAATAGAAGTATTAAGGAAAAGGACGTGAAAGCTATGAATAATAATAATACGCAGTTATTTTCTCTTGTAAAAGATGAATATGATGTTCATACCATTCTTGCGAAGGTCTATGAAGCATTAAAAGAGAAGGGTTATAATCCGGTAAATCAGATGGTAGGTTATATTATGTCTGGAGATCCAACTTATATTACCAGCCATAAGAATGCAAGAGCATTAATTCGCAGAGTGGAACGCGACGAAATTATTGAAGCATTATACAATCAGTATGTAGATGCAAAGATTAAGTAGGTCTGTTATGCGATTACTTGGACTCGATTATGGAACAAAAACCGTAGGGGTTGCAGTGAGTGATCTTTTGGGGATTACTGCTCAGCCGGTTGAAACAATTACAAGAAAATCACCGAATAAACTCAGACAGACACTTGCTCGTATTGAAGCTCTTTGCAAAGAATACGAGATTGAAACAATTGTACTTGGCTATCCGAAAAATATGAATAATACAGAAGGTACACGTGCGCAGGAAACCGTATCATTTAAAGAAATGGTTGAGAAAAGAACCGGGTTGGCTGTTGAATTATGGGATGAAAGACTGACTACCATGGAATCTGAGAGGGTTCTTATGGCTGGTGGAGTGCGCCGCGAAAATCGTAAACAGGTGATTGATCAGATGGCTGCTGCATTGATCTTGCAGAGCTATATGAATGCGAAAGGGTGAAACGAACAAATGAGCAAAAAACCAGAAACTATTATTTTAACTGGTGATGAAGGCTTTGAAATTGAACTTGAAGTATTAGAACAGACTACAATTGCTGGAAGAACTTATATTCTTGTTTTTGATGCTGAAGAAGAGGAAGTATTTCTTATGAGAGAAGTACAGGAAGACGGTGAGTATGTTTCTTACGAATTAGTGGAAGATGAAGAAGAAATTGACAGCATTATGAAAGTTTTCAGCGAATTAATCGATGAATTTGACCTTGAATGGTAATCACGTTAATTGAAATAATCAGTAGAAGACATATAAATGAAAATAGAATAATGGAGGAACGGATTTGAAAATTGCTAAGGATGACAGCAAGTCAGTAAAAATCATACCTTTGGGCGGATTGGAACAGATTGGTATGAATATTACTGCTTTCGAATATGAAGATTCGATTATTGTCGTTGACTGTGGTCTGGCATTTCCAACAGAAGAGATGTTAGGTATTGATCTTGTTATACCTGATGTATCTTATCTGCGCGATAATGCAGACAAAGTTAAAGGACTTGTCATTACTCATGGTCATGAGGACCATATTGGTGCAATTCCATATACTTTAAAAGAGTTGAATATCCCAATCTATGCGACGAAGCTTACGATGGGATTGATCGATAATAAATTAAAAGAGCATGGATTATCACGCTCAATCAAAAAGAAAGTAGTAAAATTTGGGCAGTCTATCAATTTAGGCTGTTTCCGCATTGAATTTATTAAAACAAATCATAGTATCGCAGATGCAGCAGCACTTGCGATTTATTCTCCTGCAGGATTGATTATCCACACAGGAGACTTTAAAATTGATCATACACCACTATTTGGTGAAGCGATTGACCTTGCCCGATTTGCGGAATTGGGAAAAAAAGGTGTACTCGCATTAATGGCAGACAGTACGAATGCTATGAGAGAAGGCTATACTCCTTCGGAACAGAAGGTTGCTAAAACTCTTGAGGCAGCATTTAATGAACATAAAAACCACAGACTCATCATTGCTACCTTTGCTTCTAACGTTGACCGTGTACAGTTGATTATCAATACGGCACATCGTTATGGAAGAAAAGTAGTGGTAGAAGGTCGAAGCATGGTGAATGTAATTAAGACGGCAATTGAACTTGGAAGTATTGAAGTGCCGGATAATACCATTATTGAGATTGAAGAGATGGGTAATTATACCGAAGATCAGCTCGTTTTAATTACAACCGGAAGTCAGGGAGAAACAATGGCAGCACTTTCCCGTATGGCAAATTCCAGCCATAAGAAAGTGACAATTCAGCCAAATGATGTCATTATCTTCAGCTCCTCTCCGATTCCAGGTAATGAAAAAGCGGTTTCTAAGATTATGGATTCTCTTACAAGAAAAGGTGCACAGATTGTGTTCCACGATACTCACGTATCCGGACATGCCTGTCGCGAAGAATTACGTCTTATTTATGCGCTTACTAGACCGAAGTATGCAATCCCAATTCATGGGGAATACCGTCATTTGATGGCAAATGCGGAAATTGCCAGAGAGATGGGTATTGACGATGAACATATTTTTATATTAGAATCAGGCAATGTACTTGAGTTAGAAGAAGATTGTGCAGGTATTACCGGCAAGGTTCCTACACAGGGCATTTTAGTAGATGGTTTGGGTGTTGGTGATGTTGGTAATATTGTTTTACGAGATCGTCAGCAATTGTCTAAACACGGTCTGATTATTATTGTACTTACTCTTGAAAAATATACGAATCAGCTTCTTGCAGGACCGGATATTGTATCCCGTGGTTTTGTTTACGTAAGAGAATCAGAAATCCTGATGGATGAAGCAAAGGTGATTGTATCTGATGCGCTTGATTCTTGTTTGATGCGTAATATTTCAGACTGGAGTAAGATTAAGATTACCGTAAAAGATGCGTTAAGCGATTATTTATGGAAAAAAACAAGAAGAAATCCTATGATTCTTCCGATTATTATGGAAGTATAGGTAAAAATAAATAGTAACAGGAGGTTGTTTATGCAAAATATTGCCAATGCAGCCAGAGATTTTATTGAAGCAATTAAGCATTCTAATTTATATATCGACTATCAGAATCAGCTTTCCGTATTAAAAGAAGACGAAGAACTTTACAAATCCTTTAACGATTTCAGAAAAGATTATTATGGATTACTTTCTTCTAGCGAAGACAGCTTTGAAAAGATGGAAGAAGTAACACAGAGATATCGATATGTTCTCGATAATCCAAAGGTATCTGGCTTTATGAAAGCGGAAGATAAATTCTGCTTAAGCATTAAGGAAATCTACAGTGCGATCGCTGAAAAACTGGATTTAGATATGGATTTTATTGAAATGTAATCGGATTCATTAGATGAAAGAAGGTATTCAGGATGATGAGACAACAAATTAATAAGAAATTTTGGATGACATTTTTACCTGTCTTTCTAGAAGCTCTTGGTGTTGTGCTCCTCATCCTGATTTTTTTGTGGATGAAGCAGACAGCATTTATGAGCTTTGCGAATGTTTCGTATAAGCAGGAACAGGTGGAAACTTGCCAGATTATCATTGAAGGCAATGAAAAGATCGGGAAGGTCTCCAAAGAACTTGAAAAACTTGGTGTTGTAGCAGATAAACGCTATATAAAAATCAGATATTATTGTTCTGATTTCAAAGAATATGAATTTGTAAAAGGTGTTCACGATGTATCTGCCAATATGGGGACAGATGATTTGCTGAATGAACTGACAGGGAAAAACAGATGATTGTAGATGAAAGAATTGTATCCTATCTTCATTCACTTCAAAGCGATGACAGTGAAGCATTGATGAAGATTGAGAAGGATGCCAGAGAACATTTTGTTCCGATTGTGAGAAAAGAGACAAAAGAATTATTGAAAGTTATGGTGCTGATGAATCAGCCACAAAAGATATTAGAAATCGGGACAGCTGTCGGTTACTCCGCATTATATATGCATCAGTATCAGCCAGAAGGCGGAAAAATTGTTACCATTGAGCGTAATGATAAACGCATTATGCAGGCGAAAGAAAACTTTGAAAAATTAGATCCAGAGGGTGACATTTGCCTGATGGAAGGGGATGCTATTGATATTTTAAAACAACTTGACGGATCCTATGATATGATTTTTATGGATGCAGCGAAGGGACAGTATATTCATTTTATGGATGAAATCTTAAGACTCCTTCCTGTAGGCGGCATCTTAATCTCCGACAATGTATTGCAGGATGGGGATTGTGGAAAGTGCAGGTTTGCTGTTGAACGGCGTGGTCGTACGATCCACAAGCGAATGAGAGAGTATTTGTTCCAGATTACTCATATGAAGGAATTTGAAACAGTTGTATTACCGGTTGGTGATGGAGTAACCATCAGTGTCCGTGTAGGATAGATAAAGGAGAATAAATGAGAGAAACAGAATTATTGATTCCGGCAAGCAGTCTGGAAGTGTTAAAAACTGCGGTGCGCTATGGTGCAGATGCAGTATATATTGGAGGGGAGATGTATGGTCTTCGCGCAAAGGCGAAAAACTTCTCCAAAGAAGAGATGAAAGAAGGGATTGACTTTGCCCATGCTCATGGTAAGAAAGTCTTTATAACGGCCAATATTGTGGCTCATAACGGGGATCTTGTTGGTGCAAGAGAGTATTTTCGTGAACTCGCCAAGATGGGACCAGATGCATTGATTATTTCTGATCCGGGTATGTTTATGATTGCCAAAGAAGAATGCCCGGAAATCGATCTTCATATATCAACACAGGCTAACAGCACAAACTATATGACCTATAAATTCTGGTGGAACCAGGGCGCAACAAGAGTAGTAGCAGCGAGAGAATTATCCTTAGCAGAAATTGCAGAAATTCGTAAGAATATTCCGGAAGAGATGGAAATCGAATGTTTTGTACATGGTGCTATGTGTATCTCTCATTCCGGCAGATGCCTGCTCAGTAATTATTTTACTGGTCGTAATGCGAATAAAGGTGCATGTACGCATCCTTGTCGTTGGAAATATGCAGTGATGGAAGAGAGCCGTCCGGGTGAATACCTTCCGGTTTATGAAAATGAACGCGGAACTTATATTTTTAATTCGAAAGATTTAAATATGGTAGAACACATTCCGGAAATCATTGAAGCTGGGATTGATAGTTTAAAAATTGAAGGCCGTATGAAAACAGCTCTTTATGTGGCAACAGTTGCAAGAACTTATCGTAAAGCGATTGATGATTATAAGATTTCCAAAGAAACGTATCTTGCGAATATGGATTATTATCACAGTGAGATTTCAAAGTGTACCTATCGCCAGTTTACAACAGGATTCTATTTTGGAAGAACAGATGAAAATTCTCAGATCTATACTAGCAATACCTATGAAAAAGAATATACATATATTGGAATTGTTCAGGATGTGAATAAAGAGGGACACATTCTTTTAGAACAGAAGAATAAGTTCTCTGTTGGAGAAACTCTTGAAGTCATGATTCCTTCCGGGGAAAATGTTTCCCTCCCTGTTTTAGCTATTTATGATGAAGAGGGAAATCCACAGGAAAGTGCTCCGCATCCAAAACAGATGATCTGGGTGGATCTTGGACAGAAAATTGAAGTAGGATATTTGCTTAGAAGAAAAGAAGATTAAAATTATTAAGGGATACTCATAACGAGTATCCCTTTCTTTTGTGTATATAGATGTTTCACTATTTTGTTAATGTAGATAAGAATCCGCGACGTTCTAATACGTTTAAGATGTTACGTCCTTCGCGAACACCGTCAATCATACGACGAGTACGAGCACTGTCACCGATATTAACGATTTCTGTCTGATAACCAAATGCATCGTATAATTCATCTAAGTGTGGAGAAGTTTCCTGCATACCTAAGCAAAGATAACCATAATCAAATTCTAAGCGGATATCTTTGTAGTCTTTACGAATTGTGAATGCATTCTCTTCTACTTTGATCAGATCAGCAGCTACATACTGATGTACGCCATATTCATCCATTAATTCGTAAGCTGCAGCACGTGTTGCAGGATCTAAGTCAATACCGAAGTGTGTCTGTTTTTCACAGATTGAAATGTCAGCACCACGTTCTGTAAAGAATTCTACTACGTCAAGACCTACGTTACCACCACCGATAACAACAATCTTATATCCGGACATATTTTTTGGATATCCAGGAATGGTATCAACTAAATCGAAGATATCAAATACATAACGTTCTTCGATTGGTTTTGACATGATTTCATTAAGTCCAGGGATGCCATTTGGTAATTTTGGATTAGAACCTGTTGCATTCACAATGATATCTGGTTTGAAGCCTTTGATGAATTCAGCGTCAGCTTCCATACCTTTACAGATAAAGAGATTCTTTAATTTCATGGCACGTCTGATCATATATTCTGGGAATTCAGACATACGTTTTTTGTTGGACATTGCAGAAATTCTCTTAGCGATACCGCCAAGTTCTTTTTCTTTTTCAATTAATACTACACTACATCCAACTTCTGCAGCAGTACAAGCTGCTTCTAAACCAGCTACACCTGCACCAACAACTACTACGTTGCATGGCTCTTTCACTTTTCGTTCTTTATATTCATCTCCACCTGGAATAGCAGGGTTGATTGTACAACGGATTGGCTGGTCGTCAAAATTACGATGAACTACACAACCGATGTTACAGGAGATACACTTTCTGATTTCGTCTTCTTTGTTTAACTGGATTTTGGTTACCCAGTCAGGGTCAGCAATTAATCCACGTCCCATACCGACTGCATCTGCATATCCGTCTGCTAAGATTTTTTCAGTAACCTGTGGGTCACGGACATTACCGCTTGTGATAACCGGTTTGTTGTATCTGTCACGGATTTCCTTAGCCATGTAGGATCTCCATCCATCCTTTAAGTAGTCAACGTCACTAACGTACTGTAATGCAACACTGCTACCTGCAGATACGTCGATTAAGTCAGCTTCTTCAATGTAATACTGTAACTGTTCTAAAGTATCTTCTAATGTATTACCGCCTTCGGTTAACTCGTCAGCACTAATACGAACGATAATTGGATACATAGGTCCAACTGCGTTACGAACTTCCTGTAATACCATCTTGGCAAAACGAGCACGGTTTTCAGGATTGCCGCCAAATTCATCGGTACGGTCATTAAATAAAGGAGACAGGAACTGATTGATTAAGAAACCATGTCCACATTCAAGTTCAACTGCGTCAAAGCCAGCCATAACAGCACGACGAGCAGCTTCGCCAAATTTTCTTGCGATTTTTTCGATTTCTTTCTTCTTTAATGGACGAGGAACATCACCATGCTGGTTTACTCGAAGGTCGGAAGAAGATACCGGCTGAATATTGGTTAAGTCAATTGGAGCAGCAGCCCCTGCATGATTTAAGGTAAGTGCAACTTTTGTGTCATATTTGTGGATTGTTTCGCATAATTTAAATAATTTTGATACATAGCTATCGTGGTCAATTCTTAACTGATTTGCACGAAGTGTACCCTGTGGAGAGTATACACTTGCACATTCAACGATGATCAGTCCAGTACCACCCTTTGCACGAAGTTCATAGAATTTCATCTGAGAATCTGTTACATCACCGGAACGGCTTGCGCAGTTTGTAGCAACCGGTAACATAATAATTCTGTTCTTGATGGTCATATTCTTAACGCGTAAAGGCTTGAAAAGATTTCTATATTCGTTCATAATTTCGCCTCCATATTTACATAACATAATTCCATAATTTGTACTTGCATACTATATCTATTATACCCTAAATTTAATCAGAGTGTCAATAAATTCACAATTATTATGAAAGATATGAGCATCAATTTTGTTTCTTTTGAAATAAAAAAAGAAGGACTTTCGAAAGAAAGTCCTTCTTTAAATTTAGCGGAAAAACCGCATGAATTATATATTTAAGATACGCAAATCTTAGAAGAATCCGTTGTATTTAAGAACATCAACGATCTGACGACCTTCTTTGATACCATCGATGATACGACGAGCACGTGGAGGGTTAGAGTCACCAATGTTCATGAAGATTACGGAATCACCAAAGTGTTCTTCTAATGCTGGAAGAACTGGATTGTTGTTTCTCATACCTAAGCAAACGAAACCATAGTCAAATGGTAATTTTGTGATTTCGCCATCTGGTAATTTAACGATGAATCCATCAGCGCATACTTCCATAAGAGCTGTGTTGATGTACTGTTTAACATCATATTCAGCCATCATTAATGTTGTGTCGTTCTTTGTGATTGGGTCAAGGTCACGACCGATGCCAGGAAGCATTTCAACGATAGCACATTCGGATCCACGTGGAGCAAAGTATTCTACAACGTCAAGACCTACAGCGCCACCACCGATTACAACAACTTT
Organism: Lachnospiraceae bacterium; assembly: GCA_024403555.1. Classification (GTDB taxonomy): domain Bacteria; phylum Bacillota; class Clostridia; order Lachnospirales; family Lachnospiraceae; genus Fimousia. The sequence goes on from JAKSRP010000008.1 coordinate 14,880, forward strand.
CTTACCTTCTGTTTTGCCTTCGTAGTTGTTAGCTTCAACGTCTTTGATAAGATCCATGATGTTGAATACTGTACCGCCACCAAGGTTTTCATGTAAGCCTTTGATTGGTGGTAATGTAGGAACGGATCCTGTAGCGTTAACGATGATGTCTGGGTTGAACTGTTCAACGAATTCAGGTGTAGCATCAACGTTTGTTAAGATATATAAGTTGCTTAAAGATTTAGCTCTGTTGATTAAGTAGTTAGGGAAATCTGCAAGACGTTTTTTGTCTGGGAATTTAGAGATTTCTTTAGCTAAACCACCAAGTTCGGATGTTTTTTCTAATAAGAATACTGTACATCCAACTTCTGCAGCTGTACAAGCAGCTTCTAAACCAGCTGTACCAGCACCGATTACAACTACGTTAGTTGTGTATGCAACCTGGTTATCTTTGTATCCAGCATTGTCGCAAAGAGATGGGTTAACTGTACAACGAAGAGGTCTGTTAGAACCGATACGGTTACCAGCACATCCGATGTTACAGGAGATACATTTTCTAAGTTCGCATTCACGACCTTCTTTACATTTGTTACCCCATTCTGGTTCAGCGATAAGACCACGACCGATACCGATGAAGTCACAGTCGCCAGCTTCTAATTTTTCTTCTGCTACTGCAGGATCACGGTAGTTACCCATGGAGATAACAGGTTTTCCGTAAGCGTCTTTAACAGCTTTAGCCATGTAAGATCTCCATCCATCTGGATAGTGGTTAGCGTCGATCTGGTAACGAAGTGTATCGTTCTGAGCTGCGGATGCGGAGATGATATCAGCTTCATCGATGCAGTATTTTAATGTTTCGATAGTATCTTCTACTGTGTTACCACCTTCGATAAAGTCTTCTACGGAAATACGAAGGATGATAGGCATTGCAGGTCCGATCTGAGCACGAACTTCTGCTAAAACTTCTTTACAGAAACGAGCACGGTTTTCTGGAGATCCGCCGTATTCATCTGTTCTGTCGTTGAATACTGGAGAGAAGAACTGGGAGATTAAGTAAGAATGTCCAGCATGAACTTCTACCATATCGAAACCAGCCATCTGAGCTCTCTTAGCTGCTGCGCCGTAATCTTTAGCGATTTTGTGGATTTCGTCTACTGTTAAAGGAGTAGGGATTCCGCCACCTGTTTTGGATGGATTTGTGGAAGAAGAAACAGCAGGTACGCCTGTTCTTGCAGGGTTAGCAGATGCACCAGCGTGGTTGATCTGAACTGCAATCTTTGTGCCGTATTCATGAACAGCTTCTGTTAATTCGTAAAGTCCAGGAATGAACATATCGTGGTCCATTCTTAACTGGCTTGTTCCGTTAGAACCCTGAGGGAATGTTACACACACATTTTCTACAACGATAAGGCCTGTACCACCTTTTGCACGTTCAGCGTAGTAGTTGATGTGTTCTTTGCTAATTCCACCAAATGGTAATGCGAAGTTAGTACCCATAGGCATCATAACGATTCTGTTAGGAACTGTTACTGTTGGGCGTCCACCTCTCATAATTGTAACTGGTGAAAATAAATTAGGGTATTTAGACATAATAAATTCCTCCATTCACATTAAATAAATATAAATAACCCATTCTGTTATTACTATAACAATATTATAACTTTTCTCAGTGTGAATATCTAATTGATTTATCAAAGGTTTTTGATAGAAAGTATCTATTAATTGTGGTATAATATAATTAAAATTTATGGTATCGGTGCATTATACCTAAAAAATCTATAGAAATGTGTGTAAAATTTATGTAAATAAATAGATGGAGGGGAATATGAATTTAAATCATCTATATTACTTTAAAACACTTGCGAGAGTAGAACATTATACAAGAGCGGCACAGGAATTATCTATTACGCAGCCATCCCTAAGTCATGCTATTTCCTGCCTTGAAGACGAACTTGGAACATATCTTTTTGAAAAACAGGGCCGACGAGTGGTCCTCACAAAGTATGGGAAAGTGTTTCTTGAATACGTGACACAGTCTTTAGATACTTTGGAGATAGGAATTAAGAAAACAAGAGCGATGACAAGTGAGTCGAGTGGGATTATTGATTTGGGATACATTTTCACACTTGGATCTCATTATGTCCCACGTGTGGTAAATGATTTTCTCAAAGCTCATGAAGGGAAAAAGATTGATTTTACTTTTAATCAGGGGATTACCGAGACTGTGTTAGAAGGATTAAGAGATGAAAAATATGATCTCGCTTTCTGTTCTCATTCCTCAAATCAGAAAAATATTGATTTTATTCCGGTTTACCAGGAAGAAATTAAGCTAGTAGTTCCAAAAGGTCATCCATTAGCTTTGAAGGAATCTATTCGCTTAGAAGAACTTGCCGGTTATGAGCAGATTTATTTCCGTAAGGGAAGCGGTTTTCGTACTTTTATGGATGCAGAGTTTCGAAAAGTGAACGTAAAACCGATGATTCGTTATGAGGTAGAAGAAGATTCTGCCATGGCAGGACTTGTAGAAAGCGGTTTCGGTATTGCGGTAATGCCGGATATTCCGATTTTACAGATGATGGACGTAGTAACGATTCCAATCAGTGAACCGACGATTAATCGATACATTTACCTTGCGAAGATGAAAAATAAATATCTATCACCAGTTGCTTTAGAATTTGTGCATTTTGTTATTTCCAATCGTAATATCTAAAATAAAAATTTTTTCACTTTCACAAACTAAAGTGTTGAATTGTTAAAGCGTTTCTGTTATACTTACAAACATATTAAGGATATAAGGATAAGAGAAAGGAATTAACGCCATGATTATTTTAGAACAGTACAGAAAACAGATGGATTTATGTGATGCCCAGATTGTTTCATTATTAGAACAGAGATATGCGATCATCCAGAATATTATCGAATATAAAAAGATGAGAGGTGTACCGATTCTTCAGCCAGAAAGAGAAAGAGAAGTTCGTAATAATGTAAAAGAACAGATCGGTGATAACAAATTCCGCGAAGAAATCTTAGATGTTTACAAATATATTGTAGAAGACAGTAAGAAGATTCAGGCGAAGACATTATTTAGCGATAACATTTACATTATCGGTTTCATGGGCGCTGGTAAGTCTACCGTGTCTAGTTACTTAAGTAAGATTCTCGCTATGGATGTAATCGAAATGGATGCTCACCTTACTCAGAAAGAAGGTATGAGTGTTAATGAAATCTTTGCAACATATGGTGAAGAATACTGGAGAAACTTAGAAACAAACTTAATTATCGGAATGTCCAAATTCCAGAATAAAGTAATCTCCTGTGGTGGCGGTGTTCCTATGAGACCAGTCAACGTAGAAGAGATGAAGAAGAATGGTAAGGTAATCTTACTTCAGGCTACTCCAGAAACAATTCTTGAACGTGTTAAGGATGATGACTCCAGACCATTACTTCACGGAAAGAAGAACGTTCCTGCAATCAAAGAACTTATGGACTTCAGAGCTCCAAAATACGAAGCAGCAGCAGATATCTTTATTAATGTAAATGATCGTCCGGTTCATGAAATCTGTGAAGAAATCGTGTACAAATTGACCCACTTTAATGAAGATTTAGAAGAAGATATTGATTTATAAGATTGATACGAAAAAGGAATCTTTTTATAAGATTCCTTTTTTTATGTTCCTTTTTAATATAATTGAGTTTTTTTATTGAATCTGATATAATATTTTTAGTATTATGCGTCGAATGTATAAAGAATAATGATAACAAAGAAAGGACACGATATAATATGAAAATTAGTGTAATTATTCCTTTTTGGAAATATAAGTTTTACCTTGAAGACTGTTTAAAGAGTCTCGAAGTGTCTAATTACAAAGATTTTGAAACAGTTCTTGTATTAGACCACATTGAAGAAGATATTGATGATCTTATTGCTCTTTACAAAGAACCTTTAAACATGAAGGTTGTAACTCTTCCAGAAGATAAACATGGATGTGGTGCAGCAAGAAACTTTGGTATTCAGGAAGCAACTGGTGAATATGTATATTTCCTTGACAGTGATGATTATGTATTAGAAAACACTTTAGGTGTAATTGCTGAGACAATTGATAAAAAACCTAATCGTGATGTTTATTCAGGTGTGAAGTTCTCTACCTGGTATAAGAGATTAAACTATTTAGAAAGAGATCATTCCGTAGGAGAATCCAGAAGAGAAAGAAAGTATGAAGCTTGGAAAGAATCTGGATTTGAAGGTCATTTTGAAAGCTTCGATTTAGATGCGAACAAAAAGACTGCAATGATCAACCTGATCTTAATTGCGAAGAATTTCTTCTCTGTTTCTGTATTAAAGAACGCATATAAGAAAGATATTATCGTTAAGAATGGACTTAAATTTAACGAAACAAGACGCAACTACATCGACCAGCCATTTGTTGTTCAGCTTTTAGCACTAGATCCAACTGTGGCAGAATGTTTAGATGCTTTCTATATTAAGAGAAAACATAACGATCCATATAATTATCCTGCAATTTCTCAGGAAGAGAATGCAGATATTATTGATGACCGTTTAGATGCTTACGAAGAAGCAATCAAAGCTGCAAAGAAAGACGAAGCTTTAAGACAGTGCGTAGAACTTTTATTCAGCAAATTTGTTGTTTCTAAATTTGTAATCAAATTAAGAAGATCTCAGAAAGAAAAATATCAGCATTACTATGACCGTATGCAGCCAATCTGTGCAGATATGAATCCAGAATCCTATGCTTCCCTTTCTAAGTACAAACGTACATGTATGGAATTAATGGCACAGGATAAGAAAGATGAATTAATCAAGCATGTTGGTAAGAAACTCTTGAAAAAACGTGCGAAGAATATCTTCAAGAAGAGATCCATGAATGATTTCTACAAGATGTTATATCATCGTAAGTATTTAAAACAGCCTATCATGAAGAATGTAATCATGTTCGAATCCTTCTTCGGAAAGAGCTATTCTGACAGCCCTAAATTTATCTACGAATATATTGCTAAGAATTATCCTGGAAAATATGAATTCGTATGGGTATTAAACAATGATACAGAATTACCATATGGCGGTAAGAAGGTTAAGAGATTCTCTGCTGACTATGCAAAATATCTTGCAAGAGCAAAATTCTTAGTATTTAATGGACGTCAGCCATTATGGATGAAGAAAAGAGAAGATCAGGTATTCCTTGAAACATGGCATGGAACACCACTTAAGAGACTTGTATTTGATATGGAAGAAGTATTATCAGCTTCCCCAAGATATAAGATCAATGTTTACAAGCAGAAGAGCCAGTGGGATTATTTAGTATCTGCAAACCGTTTCTCTACAGAAGTATTTAAGAGCTGCTTCATGTACGATGGTGTTATGTTAGATTATGGTTACCCTCGTAACGATATCCTCTATACAGAAAACTTAGATGAACTTGCTGCAAGCATTCGAGAAAAGATTGGTATTCCAAAAGATAAAAAGACGATTCTCTATGCTCCAACATGGCGTGATGATGATGCGATCACAAGTGGTCAGTACTCTTTCAAATTAGCATTAGATCTTGAAAGATTACAGAAAGAATTCAGCGATGAATATGTTGTTTTATTAAGAACTCATTACTTTATCGCAGATAAGATCGATGTAACTGGTTTAGAAGGCTTTGTATATAATTTAAGTGATTATAATGATATCGCAGAATTATACTTAATTTCTGATATCTGTATGACAGACTACTCTTCCGTATTCTTTGATTATGCAAACCTTAAGAGACCAATTCTCTTCTTCACATATGACTTAGACAAGTACCGTGATCAGTTGAGAGGTTTCTACATCAGCATCGAAGATGATGTTCCAGGTCCATTATTATTAACGAATGATGACGTTGTGGATGCAATCAAGAATATTGATCAGGTAGTAGAAGACTACAAAGAAAAATACGAAATTTTCTACGATCGTTTCTGTACATATGATGATGGTAAAGCTTCTGAAAGAATTGTTCAGAGAGTATTTATTGACGATCAGAAATAAGAAATATAGGAAATATTTATTAAGGCTGTTGCTTTCGCAACAGCCTTTTCTATTTTTTTACACAGAAAATATGAATCGTATAAAAAGAAAAGCCCTCGAAATTCGAGGGCTTTTTGAAGTTTAATTATAATTTGGTAGAAATTATTCTACAGCTTCTAAAGCAGATTCTTCTGTGGAAACTTCTGTTGCTTCTGTAGCTTCTGGTTCTTCTACTGTGTTTTGAGTTGTGATTTCAGTAGAATCTTCTTTTGGAAGAAGTTCAGTGTTTTCTGCATCAATTGTTTCAGTGTTTTCTGCTACAACGGATGCAAAGAATTTCTTCTGATAAGCAGCTAAAACTTTTGTCCAGTTTACTTTATATTCACCTGTACAGTAAGTCTTGTTAGGAGCAACTTTTGTACAATATGTACCAGTATATTTTACTGGATAAGAGCTTGTAGAACCTACATCGTTCTGGAAGAACCAGTTACAACCGGAACCAATCTGGCTGTATGTATTGTTCTTTTTGATGTTTTTGATATTTGTGTCAGTAAGCTTGTAGGAAGTTTTTGGATATTCTTCTCCACCACCGGTATTCTTACCGTTGAATACACCAACTGCAACGATACAGTCTCTGAAATCGTTATCGTAAATATTGATATTTTTGCCGCCGAATAAAGAAATCATACACTGTAATTTCAGTGCAGAACTCTTATCGATCTTATTCTTTACGCCAGGGTTAACTTCATTTTTGTGTCCTTTGTTATCCCCGTTTTTGTTCCAACAGTTTGAGAACTTGTTATTATAGATTTCAGCATTACTCCAGTTACCAGCTTCAATTGCATTAGCGGCAGCTTTTGTAAATACATTGTCATGGATTTTGATATTAGTATTGTATACCTGCTGTCCATGAGGAGCATATGTTTCATTTCCTTTATAGCTCTTGTTATATGTGTATTTGTGAGAACCTACACCACGAATGAAGTTTTCGAAGTAGCAGTCCTTGATTTCTACACCATTACATGGTGTGTAATCATGATATGCCCAAGGATTAGAGAATCCGGCATAGTTAGGGTCACATGCGTCGATGTTGATACATTCTTTATCATTAACTTTGTGTTCCCAGCCGTTCCATACGGCACCTTTGTTATAATCTGTTGTTGTGTAGTCATCAATAAATGTACAGTCATGAACTAATACATTCTTAGAGGAGTTGATTTCAATAAAGTGGTTACCATCCATGTTCTTAAAGTCGATATATCGAACAGTAAGACCATTTGCATGTCCGAGAGAAATACCAAGTGTGAAGAATAACTTGTTATTATCAATAATGGATGTACCATTTGGATCCCCTTCGATTACTACATTCTGAGATCCGTTATATTTTTTAGCAGCAGATGGATAAGTCCAGGTGCTTTCATATTTCTTGAATTTTGATGGGATTGCTCGATCTTCTTCAACAGCTGTTACAAGAGTTGGTGGAATGATAAAGAACATTGCGTTTGTATATTCAAGGTTCTTGCTTCCGGTATCCCAGCTCTTTACGATTTTTACACCATCTTCTAATCGGATTGTTACATTAGAAGGAACGAGGATGGATTTTACTAAAGTGTAAGTACCTTTAGATAAAATGAGTGTTCCGCCGCCTTCTTTTTCAAATCTCGTCATGTAAGAACGGATTGTATAAGTATTTCTTGTCTTGTCGCCATAATAGAAGTTCTGATCTTCTGTGTCTAACATGTACTTTCCATTATATGGTGCAGTTTCTGGTGTGATGCGGATTTCAGCTTTATTAGCAAGAACTGTTACCACACAATTATATTTTTTACCATCGATTGTAGCAGTTACAGTAGCTTCGCCGGCACCATTGGCTACCATCTGGCCAACTTCTGTTACAGTTACAACTTTACTGTTGCTTGTAGACCATTTTGCTTCGCTTAAAATAGAAACACGGTTTTTCTTAACATCACCGATCCCCATAGTAATAGAAGTAAAACGAACTTTTGTTGTGTATACAAATACTTTACATTTGTATTTTGTGGAGCCACATTTTGCAGTGACGGTTGTAGAACCATCTTTACTTTTTGCAGTTACTTTACCAGCAGAGGAAACAGTTGCAATGGATGTGTTACTAGAAGACCAGGTAACTTTTCCAGGAGCGTTCTTTAACTTTAATGTGTAGGACTGTTTACTATTTAAAGTAAAATAACTTTTGCTGAGATAAACTTTTTTAGCAGTAGTTGTAGTTGCTGCTTTGGCATTTGTGTTAAAGCCGAAGGTTAAGGCAGCCATCATTACAACTAATAATGTGAAAAGTTTTAAGATTCTTTTCATAATGGTTATCCTTTCTTTTCGTTAAACATTGAGTAGCAATTAATACATATCATTTACTTTTTTGATTTCAGACTTTTTATATGGATAGTACGTATTAGATCGGTCCTGAGTCTTTTGTTTATCCTCATAGCTTGCAAGACCTTTACTGTACTCGTCCTTGAATACGCTCTGTGATTCTTCACGGAAATAATGTCCGTCATAATCATAGCAAGTCCACTTAGTTGTATCTTTATATGTATATTGGAAATACATATAATCATGAGATTCATTCTGGACAAGCATTGCTTTCTTTACTTTGAAGAAATCAGAATCATAGTTGTATTCATCAAAAAAGATTAATGTTACATGGAAGAGTTCATCTAAACGTTTTTTATAACGTTTGGATACTTCGTCATTCTTATCTTCCGCAGATTCCTGAGTGACTTTATCGCCATCGCCTTTGGATGCAGTAGTTTCAGTGGCATCTGTTTCGGTGGAGATTACATCTTTATCATCACCATCATCAGTGTCGTTGTTATCATCAGTATCACTCTGTGGATCTTCTGTGGTTTCTGTTGTGTTTTGCTCGGTTGTAGCTTCTGTAGAAGTAGAAGAAGAACCATCATCTTTTTTAATAGATAATTTCTTGAAACCAAATCCAATGAAAACAATCAGAAGAATAACAATAATAATTAATATGAAGTTTTTAACAGATTTCATTATTTAATATTTCACCTCGTTTCTTTATAGAGAAATTCAGTTTTTTGTACATTTTTGTACAGTTACGACAAGATAATGTTAAAAAAGGACATTATCATTTCTATTATACATCAAATACAAGTGATAGAAAAGAGAAACTTGTATTTTGTAATAATTACATTTCTTTGTTTCTGATTTTAACAAAGAATGTAACAAAAGTATATAATTATTACGAAAATGTTACAAAAATATTTACAAAGTGACGCCCTTGTGCTATTATACATTTGGACAGAAAAAGAATTGTAAATTTGGAGGGTTTCCCGTAATGAAAAAATTAGCTTTATTACTTTTATTTGTATTAACTTTTGGAATGATTTCAACAATTAATGTAAAGGCTGCAACGTTAGATCAGGCTTTACAGAATGCAGACATCGCTGTAGCTTCTGCATCAAAAGCGATTGGAGAAATTGAAGCGATTGAAGATAAAGAAATGGAAGAAGTTGTAGAAACAGAAGAAGAGGAAGAATTTGATGAAAACAAAGATACATTTAAGATTTCTCCATCTTCTAAACCATACAAAAATAAATATGTAAAAAATAAATATTATAATTCTAATACAAAGGGTTATTTCTTATTAGAATCCTATATGGAAATTTTAGAGAAACAGCATGGTGGTACTTTAGTATTAAAAGCAGGTACTTACACAATCTCTAATGCAGTTAAGATTCCATCTCATGTAACTATCATTTTAGAAGATGGTGTTACTCTTAAAAAAGCAACAAAAGGTGCAAAAGGATTTAAGCCAGCATGTGGTATGTTCCAGATTGTTCCGCCATCTGTTGCAAATGGTAACAAGAAGTTATCTGACTATAATGGAGCTCATGATGTAAGCATCATTGGAAAAGGCGATGCTACCATCGATATGAAAGCATTTAAAGGAAGCATTGGTATCGTAATGGGACATGCAAAAGATATCAAGATTTCCGGTATCAAATTTGTTAACATGAACAAAGTAGGACATTTTATTGAATTAAACAGTTCTAAGAATGTGAAAGTAACAGACTGTGTATTTAATGCAGGCACAAGCAGTAAATCCGGCATTAAGGAATGCATTAACATTGATGCAGCCGATAAGAAAACTCATGGCTTTGATGTAAAGTGGTCTTCTCATGACAAGACATGCTGTGATACAGTATTGATCGAAGATTGTACTTTCAAAAACTCCAGAGGTGGTATTGGAACACATAACTATTCTGTAAAAGATGGTAAACAGAAGTATCATAAAGATATTACTGTAAGAAACTGTGATTTTTATAACTGCGGAACAAAATCCACTAAAAAATTTGGTATGGCAATCCGTATGTTAAACTGGAAAGATGCAGATATCAACAACAATACATTTGACAGCTGCAAAAAATATACAGTATATGGCGCAGGCGTAATCGATTGCAAGATTAAAAAGAACTATTTTAAGAGTGCGGCTGGAACAAAACCAATTTATATTGCAAGAAGCGGCAATAGCAAACACTACAAAAAGACATACAGCAGCTATGATAAAAAAGACATCACAGATAACAAAGCAAGTGGAACTTCCACAGCATGCTATCTTAAATAATCATGAATAATATGAGGTCAGGGGATTTTGTCACTGACCTTTTTGGCATAAAATAGGGTTGTATTATTGGAGAATTTATTATAAAATAGAATAGATATTATGACACTTAATTTTAAGGAGGACTCTATAGATGGTAAGAGCAGGAGATTTTAAGAACGGATTAACAGTAATGTACAAAGATAATCTTTGTCAGGTAATCGATTTCCAGCATGTAAAACCTGGTAAAGGAAGCCCATTCGTTCGAGCTAAATTAAAAAACATCAAAACAGGTGGTGTTGTAGAAGATTCTTTCTCACCAGATGATAAATTAAGAAAAGCTATGATCGAAAGAAAAGATATGATGTATTTATACGATGATGGCGATATGTACAACTTCATGGATAATGAAACATTTGAACAGGTTGGCGTTGAACATGCATTAGCAGCAGATGCTATGAAATTCGTAAAAGAAAACGAAACAGTTACAATTTCTTTCCACGAAGGTAATGCATTTGAAGTTACACCACCAATTCAGGTTATCTTAGAAGTAATCGAAACAGAACCAGGTGAAAAAGGTAACACAGCTCAGGGTGCTAAAAAACCATGTACAGTTGAAACAGGTGCTATGGTTATGGTTCCATTATTCGTTAACACAGGCGATATGCTTAAAATCGATACTCGTACAGGAGAATATGCTTCTAGAGCATAATCAATCTTTGCGATTATAATTAAGATGATAAAAAGCCCTCGTAATTTTTTGCGAGGGCTTTTATACGTAATTGAGGTAAAGAACATATGAATTCAAATAAAAATAAGGCGATTTTCTGTATTTTGATCTCTGCTCTTGGTTTTGCCACGATGAGTATGTTTGTCAAGATGGCCGGAGATCTGCCTTCCATAGAGAAGAGCTTTTTTCGAAATATTGTAGCTTTTTTCTGTGCATGGTTTTTGTTAAAGCAAAGCGGTAATGCATTTACTTTTGATAAGAAGAATTTACCGGCATTGATTGTCAGATCTTCTCTGGGAACCATCGGTATTTTCTGTAACTTTTATGCGGTGGATCATCTGATTTTATCGGATGCGAATATGTTAAATAAGCTCTCCCCGTTCTTTGTCATTATCTTTTCCTATTTGTTTTTAAAGGAAAAGGTGGCACCATTTCAGGCTGGAGCCGTAGCGATTGCATTCTTAGGAAGCTTACTGATTATTAAGCCATCCTTTGCGTCGGCATCACTATTTCCATCTGCAATTGGTCTTCTCGGAGGAATTACAGCTGGAGCAGCTTATACAACAGTTCGATATCTTGGCTCAAAGGGGGTAAAGGGACCGGTTATTGTTATGTTTTTCTCTGGATTTTCCACCATTTGCTGTATTCCATTTATGGTGACAGGATTTGTACCGATGTCATTAAAACAGTTTATACTGCTTTTATGTGCAGGAGTTGCAGCAGCCTGTGGACAGTTTGGGGTGACGGCAGCCTACCGTTATGCACCGGCGAAAGAAATCTCAATTTTTGATTATTCTCAGATTTTATTCAGTGCTTTATACAGTATTTTAATTTTTGGAGATTTCCCGGATTATTTAAGCGTATTAGGATATATTGTCATTATCAGTATGTCTGTGCTCAATTTTTTATATAATAATGGCAAATTGAAAATACTTTTCAAACGATAATATGTTTGTTATAATAAACTTATGTATTATGACAGTAAATAGGAGGCTTAATTATGGATTATAATAATGGAATTAATGTGAATAAAGATACAACCATCGGTGAAGTTAAAATTGCTGATGAAGTAATTACAGTAATCGCTGCAATCGCTGCAACAGACACAAAAGGCGTTGCAAAATTATATGGCAACATCACGAACGACTTAGTTTCTAAGCTTGGATTCCAGAAATTATCCAAGGGCATCAGAACAAAAGTAGTAGACGGCAAAGTAGCTGTGGATCTGTCCCTTGAATTAGAGTATGGTGTGAGTATTAAATCTGTTTCTGAACGAGTTCAGGAAAGAGTTAAATCTGCAATTGAAAACATGACAGGACTCGAAGTAACAGAAGTAAACATCCGCATTGCCGGTGTTTCCATGGAAGAAGAATAAAGTTAACGGCGGGACTGAAAAAATACAGCCCCGCTTTTTTAATATAAAGGGAATTTTCAAAATTTCCTTCAATTATACAAGCTGAAAGGATCAGTATTTATGACAAGAAGTGAAATTAGAGAACACATCTTCCGCATGATTTTCCAGGTGGAATTTGTGGAATCAGAAGAAGACAGATTAGAACAGCTCGAGGCGTATCTCGACGCATTAAAAGACGTATCTGACAAAGAACGTGCATATATGACACAGAAAACACAGAATATCTTTGACAAGATGGAAGAAATTGATGCGATGATCTCTGAAGCATCTACAGGCTGGAAGATTTCCCGTATGGGAAAAGCAGAACTTGCAATCTTACGTCTTGCTGCTTATGAGATGAAGTTTGATGAAGATATTCCAGTAAAAGTAGCTATCAATGAAGCCGTAGAGCTTGCAAAAACCTATGGCAATGACAATTCTCCAAAATTCGTGAATGGAGTTCTTGCTAAATTAGTATAGTATGAGACAAAACCAAAAAGTTTATTCGGTTTCTCAGATTAATTCTTATATCAGGAGAATGTTCTTATCGGATTACATGCTTTCCCGAATTTATATCAAGGGGGAGGTATCAAATTGTAAGTATCATTCTTCTGGACATATCTACTTTTCATTAAAGGATGGAAAGAGTCATATTTCCTGTGTTATGTTTGCGGGAAATCGACGTGATGGCCTTCGTTTTAAGATGGAGAATGGCCAGAATGTAGTAGTTGGAGGAAGTATTAACGTATACGAACGTGACGGAACTTACCAGCTTTATGCGGCAGATATCATTTTAGATGGTATTGGCGTACTTTATGAAGAATTTGAGAGACTAAAAATTGCATTATATGAAGAAGGATTATTCGACCATGAGCTGAAAAAACCAATTCCGAAAAATCCAAAGAAGGTGGGAATTGTGACGGCTAGCACAGGCGCAGTAATCAGAGATATCACCACTATCGCAAAGCGAAGAAATCCTTACGTACAGCTTTATCTCTACCCGGCCAAGGTTCAGGGAGATGGTGCAGCTATCTCAATCGTAAAAGGGATTCAGACCTTAGATTCTATGGATATGGATACGATCATTATTGGACGTGGAGGCGGATCGATCGAGGATTTATGGGCGTTTAATGAGGAAATCGTTGCCAGAGCAATATTTGCCGCGAAGACACCGATTATATCAGGGGTTGGACATGGCACAGATACCTCTATTTCCGACTATGTGGCAGATAAACTCGCAGCAACACCGAGTGAAGCCTGTGAACTTGCCATTCCGGATATCAGAGAGTTAGTAGGGCAGATTTTAAGCTATGAGGATCAGCTTAACTACCGTATGGATCAAAAGCTTCGTATGGCCAAATATAAATTAGAACAGTATCAGGGAAGACTGCTTGCCCTAAGTCCGAAAAACCAGCACAAACAACAGCAGATGAGACTTTCCCAGATCCAGGATAAACTGTTTCATGCAATGCACAATAAAAAGACCAGTATGGACCACCAGCTGATGATGTACTTAGAAAAGCTTAACGGATTATCGCCATCAGCAAAGTTAATCGGTGGTTTTGGATATATTTCAGATGAGGGTAGCCATCCTGTTACCCATGTGGCACAGGTAAAGGAAGGAGATTCTATCTGTATACAAATTTCCGATGGAAAAATCCATGGAAAAGTAACAAAAGTAGTAGAAGAAAGGAGTAATACGCATGAGTGATGAAAAATTCACGGTGGAAAAAGCATTTGAACAACTTGATGAGATCGTAGCAAAGCTTGAAAAAGAAGATACCACCTTAGCAGATGCCCTTTCACTCTACACAGAAGGTGTTTCTTTAGTGACAAAGTGCCAGAAATCTTTAGATGCAGTTGAGAAAGAGCTGATCATCTTAGAAAAGGGGGAAGAACGATGATTACAAAAGCAGATATTGCTGAAAGAGCAAAACAAATTGATGAAATTATTATGCCTATGATGCCAGATATCGTAGGACCACAGAAAACCATTTATGAAGTAATGGAATATTCCATGTCTGCAGGTGGTAAGAGAATCCGTCCACTGCTTATGTTAGAAACATATAAGATGTTCGGTGGAAATTCTAAAGTTGTAGAACCATTTATGGCTGCAATCGAGATGATTCATACATATTCTCTTATTCATGACGATCTCCCTTGCATGGACGATGATGAATACAGAAGAGGCAAGAAAACAGCTCATGTTGTATATGGCGAAGCTATGGCACTCCTTGCAGGAGATGCATTACTGAACTTTGCTTATGAAACAGCAGCAAGTGCATTTTCTTATGTAGATCATATGGCAGATGCAGCAAGAGCGCTGCGTTATCTTGGACAGAAATCCGGCGTTTATGGCATGATCGGCGGACAGGTTGTTGATGTTGAGATGGAAGGCAAGGAAATCGATCTTGAAACATTAACATTTATTCACCAGAAGAAAACTTCTGCATTAATCGAAGCATCCATGATGATCGGTGCAGCTCTCGCAGGTGCAGGTAATGGTGAAGTTCAGATGATGAAGAGAATCGCTCGTAAGATTGGTATCGCATTCCAGATTCAGGATGACATCTTAGATGTAATTGGTGATCAGGATAAACTTGGAAAACCAATCGGAAGCGATGAAAAGAACGAAAAGACAACTTATGTATCTTTAGTTGGCTTAGAACAGGCAAAAGAAGATGTGAAGAAGCTTTGTGAAGATGCAAAAGCACAGCTTAATTTATTCATTGGAGAAGATTATTTCTTAATGGATCTCATTGATTTCTTAATTGACAGAGATTATTAATATTAAGCAAAAATATATAGATATAGAAAGTTTCGGGCGGATGGGCATGCGAGGCATGTCCATTTGTCTGTTAGAATGAAAAGAGGAACTTATGAAAAAACGTTTAGATGTTATGCTCGTGGAACAAGGGCTTGCTCAGTCAAGAGAAAAAGCAAAAGCGATCATTATGTCAGGAATTGTATATGTGGATGGCCAGAAAGAAGACAAAGCAGGATCAACCTTCCCGGAAACAGCAAAGCTTGAAGTACGAGGCAAAACCTTAAAGTACGTTAGCCGTGGTGGCTTAAAGCTTGAAAAAGCCATGGATTGCTTTGGTGTTTTATTAGAAGGAAAAGTCTGCATGGACTGTGGCGCTTCCACAGGTGGATTTACCGACTGCATGCTTCAGAATGGCGCAGTTAAGGTATATTCCGTTGATGTTGGACATGGACAGCTTGCGTGGAAGCTTCGTAATGATGACCGTGTTGTCTGCATGGAAAAGACAAACATGCGTTATGTGACAGAAGAAGACATTCAGGAGCTTTGTGAGTTTGTATCCATTGATGTATCCTTCATTTCCTTAAAAAAGATTCTTCCAGCAGTAAGAAGAATTCTCGTAACTGGTGGAGAAGTAGTGGCACTCATTAAGCCACAGTTTGAAGCTGGAAGAGAAAAAGTAGGGAAAAAAGGCGTAGTAAGAGATAAAAAAGTTCATGAGGAAGTCATTGATATGATTACAACCTGGGCGATGGAAAATCATTTTTCTCTCCTGCACCTGGATTACTCACCAATTAAGGGACCAGAAGGAAATATTGAATACCTGCTTCACATGAAGAAATTAGATGAAGCAGAAACAGATTTCGAATATGATTTTGATATTCATCAAATTGTAGAGAATTCACACAAATCATTGTAGAAACCGGAGATTAGTATTAAGATGAAGCATTTTTTAGTTGTTACCAATAAAGATAAAGACCCAGGTCTGAAAAACAGTAAGCATATTCGTGCGTATTTAGAATCCGCAGGCGCAGATGTGACGATTGTCCCGGATATTTATAAGACCGGAATTGATCAAAGCAAGCTTCCAAAAAACATTGAGTGTGCCATTGCATTAGGCGGTGATGGAACGATTCTGCAGCTTTCAAGAGCACTTCGTGGACTGTATATCCCGATGATCGGTGTAAATCTAGGACATCTTGGTTTTCTTGCAGAAATTGAAGTAAGTCAGATTGACCATATGTTAGATTGTCTGCTTCATGATTGTTATCATATTGAGAAGCGTATGATGATTCGTGGACAGGTTATCCATGAAGACAAAGTAGTAGTAGAAAGTCTCGCTCTTAATGATATTGTTATCGCACGAAGTGGTTTTTCCCGAGTTATTTCTTTAAATCTCTATGTGAATGGGCAGCTCATTGAAAACTACCAGGCAGATGGTATTATCATCTCTACACCGACCGGTTCCACTGCTTACAGCTTATCTGCCGGAGGACCGATTATCAATCCGATTGCACAACTAATTGAAATTACACCAGTCTGTGCGCATGCAAGACTTTCAAGAAGCATTATTTTAGCGAAGGATGATAAGATTTCTATTGAAATCAAGAGACTTCGTAAATCCCAGCTAGAAGAAGCTTATGCAACCTTTGATGGTCAGGAAGGAATCAGACTTTCCTCTACTGACTTTGTCAATGTGGAAGCAGCAGATGATGTCGCTCGTCTGATCAAGCTTGATGACACAGGCTTTTACAACATCTTAAAACATAAGATTAGTTAATACTTAACAGGAAGGAGGCCACTTAGGTGAAGGCAAAACGTCAGGAAAAGATTATTGAAATCATTGGACAGTTTGATATTGAAACTCAGGATGAACTGGCTGCAAAATTAAAAGAAGCCGGATTTCACACAACTCAGGCGACCATTTCCCGCGATATACGTGAGATGAAGCTCACTAAAATATCATTTCCGGATGGAAAACAGAAATATATCGCCCTTGATAACCGCGAAACTGCATCCACAGAAAAGTATAAACGTATGCTTAAGGACACGATTACTTCCATTGCGATCTCTGAAAATATTCTCGTGATCAAAACCGTAGCCGGTATGGCTATGGCTTGTGGTGCAGCACTCGATCACTTAAATTTTGAACAGATTTTAGGAACGATTGCAGGAGATGATACCATCATGTGCGTGGCCCGAAGCAAGGAAGAAGCGCCGGTTGTCAAAGCGATGATTCAGGAAATTTAGTGTGAGACACTAAATTTTGAACAGAATTATTAAGAACAAAACAAATAATAACAAAGCGAACAACAGAAAGGGAGTTCATGTTACTTAACCTTCATGTACAAAATCTCGCCCTTATCGACGAGATCGAAGTGGAATTTGGGGACCACTTAAACATTTTAACAGGGGAGACCGGTGCGGGGAAATCCATCCTTTTAGGATCGATGAACGCGGCACTCGGCAATAAAATTTCTAAGGATATGATTCGTCCGGGAGCAGATTTTGCGCTCGTCGAATTATTATTTCATGTAGAACAGGAATCCGTATTAGAACGATTACAGGAATTAGATATCGATGTGGTAGAAGGAGAAGTCTTACTCTCCAGAAAAATTATGAACCGCAGAAACATTTGCAAGATCAATGGATCGACTGCCACAGTGGCAAAATTAAAGGAAGTAGCCGGATTATTGATCGATATCCATTCCCAGAATGAACATCAGTCCCTTCTTCACAAAAACAACCATCTTAAAATCTTAGATGAGTATTCCAAGGAAGAAAGCGGAGAGCTTATGGGACGCATCGGCGTTCTATATAAGAGCTATATTGCGGATAAAAAAGAATTAGAGGATAAATTTGAAGGAAATAATCAGAGCAAGCGCGAGCTTGATTTTATTACCTATGAAATTGCAGAGATAGAGAATGCTCATTTAGTCGAAGGTGAAGATGATTTATTAGAGCGTCAGTATAAAAAGATGGTGAATGCCCGCCAGATTATGGAAAATGTCTCCACCATCTATTCCATTACCGGCTATGATGACCGTAGTTCCGCGGGAAGTCAGCTTGGACAGGCACTTAGCGAGCTGTCCTCCATTGAACGATTTGATGAAGATTTAGAACCACTTCGTGAACAGTTAGAGACAGTCGAAGCTGTTCTTAATGACTTTAACCGTGATTTATCCGGTTACATGTCTTCCATGGAGTTTGATGAAGAAGAATTTCGTGAAGTGGATGATCGACTTGACCTCATCAATGGCCTGAAAAATAAATACGGACAGACCATCGAAGCCATTTTTGAGTATTTAGAAGAATTAGAAGAAAAGAAGGAGCATATCCTTCATTTTGAAGAAAATAAAAAAGCATTGCAGAAGAAGATTGCAGCAACAAAGAAGGAACTTCAGGCACTTTGTGAGCAATTAAGCGCGATTCGTAAGAAGAATGCCAAAAAGCTTTGCAAACAGATGACAAAGGCATTAGAAGACTTAAACTTCTTAGACGTTGTATTTACTATGGAGTTTGGTAGTACCAAAGACTTTACGGCAAATGGTACCGACGAAGCAATTTTCTGTATCTCCACGAACCCGGGACTTCCGGTAAGACCGCTTCATGAAGTGGCTTCCGGTGGTGAATTATCCCGAATTATGCTGGCAATCAAGTCTGTTCTTGCTGATGTAGATCAGGTAGATACGTTGATTTTTGATGAAATTGACAGTGGAATATCTGGGCGTACCGCGCAGAAGGTATCCGAAAAGATGTGCGTGATTGCAGGAAGTCATCAGGTGATTGCAATTACACATTTGCCGCAGATTGCAGCGATGGCAGATAACCATTATCTCATCGAAAAGAAAGTGGAAGGTGCTGTCACAAGAACAGAAATTGTAGAGCTTGATCAACAGGATTCTGTCATGGAACTTGCCAGAATGCTTGGAGGTGTAGAAGTAACAGAAGCAGTGGAACATTCTGCAAAAGAGATGAAAGAGCTTGCCTTACAGGCAAAATCATATAAATAGTGAGAAAAAAGAAGAATATAATCATTGAAAGAAAAATAATATTTATGGAGATGATTACTCAATGAAAACAGGATTAGTATTAGAAGGCGGTGCAATGCGAGGCATCTACACTGCTGGTGTTTTAGATGTGTTCATGGAAGAAGGCATCACCTTTGATGGCGTTGTAGGAGTGTCAGCCGGTGCGATTCATGGGGCAAGCTTTGTATCCGGTCAAAAAGGGAGAAATTTAAGATATTACAAAAAGTATTCCAGAGACTGGAGATTTATGAGTGTGAAAAGCATGCTTTTAACCGGAGATTTAGTCAATGAACAATTTTCCTATCATGAACTTCCAGACACGTTAGACCCATTTGAATATGATGTGTTTGATCAGTCCGAAACAAAGCTTTACTGTACGGTAACAAATTTAGAAACAGGTAAAGCCGAATATCTGACCATGAAGGATTCCCGTAAAGAAATTGATATTCTTCGTGCATCCGCATCTATGCCATATTGTACAAAACCGGTACATTTTGATGGCAAGATTTTATTAGATGGTGGCTGCTCAGATTCCATTCCGGTGGCAGCATTTGCAAAGATGGGATTTAACCGTCCGGTTGTGGTACTTACTCAGGACCGTGATTATGTGAAAAAGCCGATGAATAACTTCATGATTAAGGCATTTTATCATAAATTCCCGAACTTTATGAAGGCACTTCGTACAAGACATATCAGATATAACAAAACAAGAGAACAGATTCAAAAGTGGGAAGCAGAAGGCAAGATTTTCTGTATTTATCCAAGTAAAGAGCTTGACATCGGCCGTATGGAAAAAGATCCTGAAGAATTACAGCGCATCTATGATATTGGTGTAAAGGATGCCAGAGATTCATTAGAAGCGATGAAAGAATTCTTAAAAATGGAGGAATAGACATGATATCCATTCCAATTTATGACCTGATCATTCTGCCAGGAGTGACCTTTTACTTCAAGGTGGATACATTTGACCAGGAAGATGCAAAAAAATTAAAAGTAGGGGAAACACTTTTGTTCCTGATGCTCAAAGAAGCAAAGGAACGAGAAGAGATGAATCCCGAAGATTTTTACGAATATGGCGTCGTGGGCACATTAGAACATTTTGGCGACGATGGCAATATCCGTATCCGTGCAAATCAGCGTGTGCGCATCACAGATATCGATTTTGACGAGAATGAAACGATCTATGCGGAAGCCGTTGCTGCTCCGGAATTTAATGATATGGATGAGGCAGACCTTACAATTAAATTCGAAAAGATCAAATCCAAAGTGCTTGACTTTATCAAACAGTTCCAGTGGGGAATCTGGGCAAGAAGCTTTGTTCTTCATTGGAAGACTATGAATGAGATGGTCTGTGGTATGGCACAGTACCTTTCTTTAAAACTGGAAGAAAAGTATGCCATTTTAGCATCCGAAACCCGTTCGGAACGTTGCCAGCGCATCGAAGATGCCATTTATGAATTTATCGAAATTACAAAGATTTCCCAGGAAGCAGAAACTGCGCAGAAGCAGACGAATGAACAAGCATATCGAGAAGCTGCCTTAAAGAAACAGATTGATTTCCTGCAGAATCAGCTTGATGAGATGCATCCGGAAAATGTTTCCGACGTGCGCAAATTTGAGAAGAAATTAGCGGAGCTTCCGTTAAATGAGGAAGCAAGAAGAGAAACCGACAAGGTTTTAAATCGTATGAAGCAGGAAGGAAAAGACAGCCATGAATATGGACTGCTCTACGATTACCTTGATTTTATTACCTCTCTTTGCTGGGAAAAGCCAGAAATGGCAGAAGAGATTGATTTAGAAAAAGCAGAAGCAATTTTAGCAGAAGACCATTATGGTCTTACAAAAGTAAAAGAACGAATTATTCAGCAGCTTGCCGTTATGGCTCTTAACAAGGAACAGGCGGGATCCATTTTATTATTTATTGGACCTCCAGGAACTGGTAAGACAAGTATTGGACAGAGCATTGCGAAATCCTTAGGCCGTGAATATGTGCGCATCTCTTTAGGTGGGGTGAAGGACGAGGCAGAAATTCGTGGACATCGAAGAACCTACGTAGGCGCGATGCCTGGCCGTATCATGGAAGGGATGAAGCGTGCAGGAACAAGCAATCCGGTTATCGTGTTAGATGAGATTGATAAATTATCCCATCATTACTCCGGCGATCCTGCAAGTGCACTTTTAGAAGTTCTTGATCCAGAGCAGAATTTCAGCTTTACCGATCATTACATGAACGTGCCATATGATTTATCCAACGTTCTTTTTATCTGTACGGCAAATGCACTTGACACGATTCCGGAACCGCTTCTTAACCGTATGGAGATGATTCAGTTTTCTGGCTATACAGAAGTGGAAAAATTCCAGATTGCAAGAAAGCATCTTCTTCCAAAAGCGATGGAAAAGATGGGTATCAAATCAAGAAACTTAAAATTAACGGATGATGCACTTAGACACATCATTTCTGAATATACGGTAGAAGCAGGGGTTCGAGGTTTGAAAAAACAGATGGATAACCTTTGCCGATACGTAGCCGTTATGCTTGTAAAAGGAAAGCAAAAGAGCATCACGATCAGTGAAAAACGCTTAAAAGAAATCCTTGGCAGAAAGCCAATCAAGCATGACAAGATTTTAGAAGATCCTCAACCAGGTGTTGTAACCGGGCTTGCATGGACACAGGCGGGAGGAGAAATTCTCTTTATTGAGACATCTCTCACAAAAGGAGACGGCAAGATGCTCATTACCGGCCAGTTAGGGGATGTTATGAAGGAATCCGCACGCATTGCGCTTACAATTGTGAAGAAATTGTACCCAGAAGAAGCGGCAGTTTTTGATGATCATGACCTTCATATTCACGTTCCGGCAGGAGCAACGCCAAAGGATGGTCCATCTGCAGGTATCACTTTAGTGACAGCGTTAGCATCCTTAATTACCGGAAAAACTCCATCGCCTGAATATGCCATGACAGGCGAAGTATCCTTACGCGGTACCGTTATGCCGATTGGTGGACTTCCGGAAAAACTGATGGCAGCAGGAAGAGCCGGCATTAAAACGGTCTTTATTCCAAAAGATAACGTGGAAGATTTAGAAGAAGTGTCCGAAGAGGTAAAAGCACAGCTTAAGATCGTTCCAGTAAGCAGAGTGGAAGACGTCTTAAAGGTGATGTTAAAGTAAAGGTGATTCGTTATGTATCCATGCAAATGTGCCTGCTGCAGTATGGCAGTGATTAAAGAGCAACATGAGCGTTGTCCTCTTTGTGGATGGGTGGATGATCCTGCCCAGAGGGCAGATCGAAACTTAAAAAATGGGAAAAATGAGAAATCCTTGGAAGAATATTTTGAAGAGTTTTCAAAAAGCTTCGGCATGAGCTATTGTTGTGAATAAATTTGAGAATTATAAAAGGCTGTTGCACCATTTGGTGTAACAGCCTTTTTGATGCTCGGAGTTGACTATCTGATAAAATCTACAAGTGTCTTTTCATACATTCCTAATCCGCCGACAGTAATCAAAGTATCGTCAGCTTCAAGGTGTAACATATCGCCGTCTAATCGGAAGATGATGCGGACACCACTTAAGGCAATAAGTGGACGAATCTCCATCTCAAGTGCATTAAGACCTCGCCAGCGAGCAGTTGCAGCATAAGTCTGTCCGTGATCTTCACAAATTTCAAAACGATTGTTCATTGCAGCCGTAATGGATTTTTCTATTCCGCCGTCTACAACAGTCCAGGTAACGCTAGTTTCATCAAAAGCAAAGCTCATCTGAGAGATTGCTGTATCATTCGGTAAATCAAATTTTCCACAGCCGCCAATTAATGTTTCAAAACTATTCATCTTGATATCAGATTCCATGGCAACGAAAGGTTTTTCGGAGAAAATCGCTTCATAGAAAGGATTTCTGCTTCCGGAAAGTGCAGGCAGTTTCTGATTGCTTAAAAGATTGGATAAATCGGTTGTAGTATCCTCTGTCATCGCATCAGATAATGTTCCATCAGGCATTGTATTTGCGATGATATGTTCATACATGCAGTCAATCAAAGTCTGTGTCTGTTCTGTTGCAGAAGTCATAACGACAATCAAATCTAAATCCGGGAATACAAATCCGAACTGGCCAAATGCACCGTCTGCGCGGAAGGATCCTGGACGAGATCCCATCCAGCACTGATATCCATATCCATTTTTCCATTCACTGTCTGCATCTGGTTTTGTATCAATCTGCTTTACGGCTGCAAGTTCGTACCAGTTCTTAAGAAGTGGTTTGCCTTCCCACACACCATCATTTAACATGAAATAAGCAAAACGAGCCATATTTTCTGTGGTTGTTCTCATACCGCCACCACCGTGAGAAGTATGAAGCTCATCTGGCTGAACGTAGCATTCGATGTCTTTTATTCCAAGAGGTTCAAAAAGACGCGGTTCTAAGTATTCCATCAAACTAAGGCCGGTTTTCTTCGTAATAATAGCAGAAAGAATATTTGTTCCGGCTGTATTGTACTCAAAATGGGTGCCTGGTTTATGAACGAAAGGCTGATGCATAAAATCAGTAATCCAGGTAGGACATTCGATATCACAGATTTCCTGATCATGCCCACAGCCCATGCATAATAGATCATGAATAGTAGAATTTTTTAAATGCTCATTCACATCTTCTGGACATTCCTCAGGGAATAAATCAACGATTTTTTCATCTAAAGAAAGAATGCCTTCCTGTCTTGCAAATCCAATGGCAGCAGCGGTAAATGATTTGCTAAAGGAATAAATTGGATGAAGAAGCTCCGGTCCATATGGAGCAAACCATGTGGATGCAATACATTTTCCGTGGCGGATTACCTTTAAACTATGTAATTCAAGTCCATTTGTTGCGACTGCAGTTAAAAAATCAGGAACAGCATTGCCCTTTATATCTACCCGTTCTGGGGCAACATTTTCAAAATAGCTCATAAGTGATACCTCTTTTCTCGTAATTCATAACTTTATTATCGCATACTAGAATCCGTGTGAAAAGTGGAAATCTGGACAGTAATGCCTAAAGATAAAAAACGACCGACTACATTGTAGCCGGTCGTTTTTAGATTATGAAATAAAAAAATGCAGTTGATGGGAGTCGAACCCACACGAGGGAACCCTCACTAGAACCTGAATCTAGCGCGTCTGCCATTCCGCCACAACTGCATGCCTAAATATAGTAGCATTGTTTCTTTGAAATTGCAAGCGATATTTTCTTTTGACCGATTAACACGGAATTAATCTTGTGGTATAATAAAAAGATAAAAAAGTATGATCAAAGGAGGACAGCATGCGGGAGAATACAAAAAAGATAGTGCTTGCTGTCTGTGTATTTGCATTGGTAGTTGGCTTAGGCTGGCTTTATTTCACGCCGTATCAGCTTCATGCTGAATTTCTGCCGAATACTGCAATATATGAATCGGATCCAATTTCAAATCAAGATTTTAATGTATATACAAGTTCTCGCCTGGGACGAAAGGTTACCGTCAAAGATTTCAGACTGAATTCGAATACGGTTAGTAACAGTGGGTTAGTAGCTATTACTTCTGAAAAACCGAAGATGGGTACTTTAGTAGATTTAAATTCCATTTCCGTGGTAGCTTCGGAAATCAGTTTTAATGAAGAATGCAGAGAGGACTTTGCACAACGTTATGATCCGAAAATTGAAGAAACGGTTTATTTTGAGGATGGTACGGTAAAGCATATTAAGCTCGAGGATGACAGGGTGACTTATAAGGTTGATCAGAAGAAAGACCGAGTGAACCTTCAGGTCGATGGAGATTATAATCAATATGCAGATTCATTTGAACTGATTACAATCAAATCCATTACTACTGACAGCAAAGTACTGACAACAAAAGAATTAAATAGTAAAAATCTGAAATTAGTAGCGCATTATAGCGATGGTTCTACTAAGAAGCTGAATAATACTTTGGTGAAGTCAAAGGTTGTGAATAATCCGAAAAAAGGAGATAATTTCTTGAAGTGCTCCTATAACGGAGAAGATTACATGGTGAAAGTAAAAGGATACGATCCGGCGAAACAGGTAACGTTCAAAAAATACGGAACCTTTACCTTAAAGCACTCGAAGAAATATTATGTTCCTGGTGCGAGCAGATTAAATTCCTGGATTGGTGTACGATATTTTGATAACCATAG
Organism: Lachnospiraceae bacterium; assembly: GCA_024403555.1. GTDB lineage: Bacteria > Bacillota > Clostridia > Lachnospirales > Lachnospiraceae > Fimousia. The sequence continues at coordinate 40,545 of JAKSRP010000008.1, forward strand.
AGAAACCTATTATTCTCAGCGTGCCAGAGGATTTGCGGGCAAAGGATTACGGATTCCTGGCAGACATGTGGCAGAAGATGGAACGATTCGAGATAAGGATGGATACATCTGTGTTGCATCCGATCTGCGTTATCGTAAGCGTTATTCGGTTGTGATGACAACGTTAGGGCCTGGAAAGGTTTATGATACTGGATGTGCCTATGGAACCATCGATTTGTATGTTGACTGGTAATTCATGTGAAATATGAAATATGAAAAATAAGTGTGCAATGCACACTTATTTTTTTACTTGCAATATACCCTGTGGGGGTATATTATAAGGGTAAGGATACCCTGTGGGGGTATGATTCGACATCCGTGAAAGGAGAACATTTATGGAGAATAAGGAAAAATCCTGTTGTTGTCACGAAAAAACGACAGTTCGTGATGATGCACAATATAAAAAGCTGATGAACCGTCTAAGCCGTGTGGAAGGGCAGGTTCGTGGCGTGAAAAAGATGTTAGAAAGTGATGCTTATTGTGTAGATATCTTAACTCAGGTCGCAGCAATCAATGCGGCGCTTAACAGTTTTAATAAAGAGCTGCTTGCTGAGCATATCCGCACCTGTGTGGTAAGAGATATTAAGAGTGGAGACGAAGAAGTAGTGGATGAATTAGTTGGAACAATTCAGAAACTGATGAAATAAAAGGAGATTACAATGAAACAATATAATGTAACCGGCATGAGCTGTGCGGCATGTTCTGCTCGTGTCGAAAAAGTCGTTTCTGCTGTGGAAGGAGTCAGTGAGGTGTCTGTAAGTCTGCTTACGAATTCCATGATGGTTGAAGGCGGAAATGAAAGTGAAATTATCAAAGCGGTGGAGGGCGCAGGTTATGGTGCAAGTCCGAAAGGCGCCGGCAGAGCAGGTAGTGCTAATGGCTCAGATGGTGCGAATGCATCAGGTGCGTCCTATGATGAAGATGCCCTAATTGACCGCGAAACTCCAAAGATGAAGAAGCGACTCATCGCATCGCTCATCTTACTCATTCCACTCATGTATGTATCGATGGGTGAGATGATGTGGGGCTGGCCGGTACCTGCATTTATGCAGGGCAATCATATTGCTATGGGTATTTATGAACTGTTATTATCCGGCATGATCATGGTCATCAATCAGAAATTCTTTATCAATGGTTTTAAAGGACTCATAAACCGCGCTCCGAACATGGACACCTTAGTTGCAATGGGTTCGGCCGCATCCTTTGGTTACAGTGTCTATGCAATTTTTGCGATGTCTGTAGCAATGCGCGATGGCGATATGGCGGGTGTGATGGCATATATGGATGAGTTCTATTTCGAATCTGCGGCTATGATCTTAACGCTCATCACAGTCGGTAAGATGTTAGAAGCAAGATCGAAGGGCAAGACAACCGATGCTTTAAAGAGTCTGATGAAATTAGCTCCGAAGAAAGCGGTTGTTATCCGAGATAACAAAGAAGTAGAAGTTGATATTAATGAAGTGGCAAAAGGAGATATCTTTGTCGTAAAACCAGGTGAGAGCATTCCGGTAGACGGACGAATCTTAGAAGGCCATAGCGCGGTAAATGAAGCTGCACTGACAGGAGAAAGTATTCCGGTTGATAAGGAACCAGGCAAGCTCGTATCTGCAGCAACGATCAACCAGTCTGGCTATTTAAAATGTGAAGCAACAAGAGTTGGCGAAGATACCACTCTTTCTAAAATTATTCAGATGGTCAGTGATGCGGCAGCAACTAAGGCGCCGATTGCCAAAATCGCAGACCGTGTTTCAGGTGTATTTGTTCCTGCTGTTATTACGATTGCAGTAATTACAACCATCATCTGGCTGATTTTAGGCCAGCCGATCGGTTTTGCACTAGCCAGAGGCATCTCGGTACTTGTAATCAGTTGTCCTTGTGCCTTAGGTCTTGCTACCCCGGTTGCAATCATGGTAGGAAATGGACGCGGAGCCAAAAGTGGTGTATTATTTAAGACAGCAGTATCCCTTGAAGAAACCGGAAAAGTGGATGTGGTTGCATTAGATAAAACTGGTACAATTACGAAGGGTGAGCCTCATGTAACCGATATCCATGTGGCAAATGCTGCAGATACGGATTTACTCTTAGAAACAGCAATCGCTCTTGAACAAAAGAGTGAGCATCCGCTTGCAAAAGCCATTACAAAGTATGGAAAAGAGCAGGGGATTTTCGTCGATGCGGCAGCAGATTTTGAAGCCTTACCTGGAAATGGTCTGACAGGAAAAATAGATGGCGACGAAGCATTTGCTGGAAATGCAAGATTCATGAAGAGAAAGCTTTCTATGCCGTCCGATATGGAAAAAGCTGCAGAAAGCTTTGCCGAAGAAGGAAAAACACCACTCTATTTTGCAAGAAATGGACAATTATTAGGCATCATCGCCGTGGCAGATGTCATCAAAGAAGACTCACCAGAAGCCGTTCGACAGCTTAAGAACATGGGAATCCGTGTAGTTATGTTAACCGGGGATCATGAAAAAACCGCCAACGCAATTGGAAATCAGGTTGGTGTGGATGAAGTGATTGCGGGAGTATTACCGGATGGTAAAGAAGCCGTGATTCGAAAACTGACTGAAAAATATGGCAAAACCGCTATGGTCGGGGATGGAATCAACGATGCGCCAGCTCTTACAAGAGCAGACATCGGAATCGCCATTGGAGCAGGAACCGATGTTGCCATCGATGCAGCTGACGTGGTATTGATGAAGAGTAATTTACTCGATGTACCGGCAGCAATCCGAATGAGCCGACAGGTATTAAAAAATATCAAAGAGAACCTGTTCTGGGCATTTTTCTATAATGTTATCGGAATTCCGCTTGCAGCAGGCCTTTATTACCCGCTCTTTGGCTGGAAGCTAAATCCGATGTTTGGTGCGGCAGCGATGAGTTTATCAAGCTTCTGTGTCGTATCAAATGCTTTAAGACTTAATTTCGTGGATATGTACAACACGAAAAAAGATAAAAAAAGAAACAATTTACAGCTCTCTGACCTCGAAAAAACCGTGGCAGAGGAAATCAAGGAGGAAATGAAAATGGAAAAGACAGTTAATATTAATGGTATGATGTGCCCACATTGTGAAGCAACAGTGAAAAAAGCATTAGAAGCAATCGATGGTATCGAAGCAGCAGTTGTTAGCCACGAAGCAAATAATGCAATCATCACATGCAGCAAGGAAGTTGATGAAGCAGTCATCAAGGCAGCAATCTTAGATAAAGATTTCGAATACGTATCTATTCAGTAAAATAATATAATGAAAGCAAACAATGAGCTGTTGATTATATCGACAGCTCATTTTTCATTCCGCTCCGGCGTGAAGTGTGCGAAGCAGACTTATTATTGTATTCGCATGAGTAAAACCGTATAATAAAAGCAACATTAGACGTAAGATGGGAGGCATAATATGGATAAAAAAAGAATGATCTACAGTCTGTCGGATTTGATCGATGAAGTGGATAAACTAGATCATAGCCGGGTGCTTTGGTATCGTGGGCATAGTGACATCAACTGGGAACTCATTCCTTCTGTACAGCGCGCACCCTATAAAGACCGTGAACAGTTTCTGGCCAATGATTTTTATATGAAAGCATCGGTTACCCTTCATGAGAAACCAGATTATCGCAATTATTCTGCCTGGCTTTCGATCATGAGACATTACGGCCTGCCAACCAGACTTCTTGACTGGTCCGCATCGCCGCTTGTTGCAGCATATTTTGCGGTTGAAAGCTGGAAAGAAGAGCCAGACGTGGATGGATGCATTTGGGTTTTATCTCCTTCTGCATTAAATAGCGAGGAAGGATTTAACGAATATCTCTATTCCATCGATTCCCATACCGCTTTGCAAATGATACGTCCAGCTTTTAAGGCTGAGTATGAACCGGGGAATCCGAATGTGAAAGATTCCATTTTAGCTTGTTATCCAATTGAAAATGATTTGCGAATTTATGTACAGCAGTCTGCATTTACATTGCATAACACAAATCGTAAATTAATCGATGTGCCGGGGAATGATATTTTACGAAAAATCATTATTCCAAAGGAAGCAAAGGAACGAATTTTTAGAGAACTTAAACTGATGGGATTCTCTCTTTCCCATATTTATCCAGATGCTTCCCATATTGCAACGGAATTATCTGAATAATTTGCAAAATGAAGGGTGCGAACATTGTCGTATATAGTATAATAAAAGGCTGGTGAATCAGATGGTTCACCAGCCTTTTTACATTACTATAAAAACTTCTTATTCATATTCACTTTTGGTAAATTCCATTTATAAATATAGGCGAGCATTCTCGTTGCAAAAATGATGATTATGCCAAAGTATGCTGCAATATCCTTCGTGTATGGGCGAAGGATCATATATACGATTCCGCCAATGATACAGGATGAAGCGTAAAAATGTTTCGTCAAAACATATGGGGTTTCACCTGCTAATATGTCCCTTATGATACCGCCGCCAACTCCGGTCAATACACCGAAAAATACGACATAACCTACAGTATACATGCCGGCAACCTTATCACATCCTGCAACGGTGAAGATAGCAAGCCCAAGGGCATCAGAAATAACGAAAACCCAGTTATATATTTTCGTTTCTGCCATCCTGATGTTAAACATAATAAAACAGAAGGTGATGAAAGAAAAAATCACTGCTAAAACAATGGTATCTGGTTTATAAAGTATAGCTGGTGTATTATTCGTCATCATATCACGAAGGCATCCGCCACCACAGGCAGTTACGACGCCTAGTACGACGACTCCTAGTATATCCATATCCTTTCGGATTGCTGTGGTAGCTCCGGAAATGGCAAAAACAATGGTTCCTAATATATCAAAAACACTGAACAAATCAGGCATAATAATAATCTCCTTTGACAATGTATATTTTTCGTTTTTATATGTGAATAATAACTCTGAATCTATTGTCATACATTAAGAAATGAAAGTCAAATGTATAATTTTAAAGCATTTTGAAGAAAACATAAGCTTGCGACTTAATAAAATAAGTTATGAAGAATTTAACTTTGAATCTTTCAAAAATTTGAATGGACACTTGCATGAAAAGAGTCTGAGTGGTAAACTAGATTCATGTGAAAAATGGGTATTAGTAAAATATTAAACTAAAGCCTTATTTATAGAAAGGAAGATGATTACAATGAGCAAAAATATTGATTGGTCAACATTGGGATTTGGTTATGTTGAAACAGACAAAAGATTTGTATCCGAATTCAAAAATGGTGAATGGGATGAAGGAAAATTAACAGAAGATGCAACAATTACAATGAGCGAATGTGCATGTGTACTTCAGTACGCTCAGACAGTATTTGAAGGCTTAAAAGCATATAGAACAGAAGATGGTAAAGTAGTTTGCTTCCGTCCAGACCTCAACGCATCCCGTCTTGCAGATTCTGCAGCAAGACTTAAAATGCCAGTTTATCCAGAAGATAAATTCATTGATGCAGTAGTAGAAACAGTAAAAGCAAATCTTGACTGGGTTCCTCCATATGGATCTGGTGCAACATTATACCTTCGTCCATATATGTATGGTAAAAACGCTGTTATCGGTGTTAAACCAGCTGAAGAATATGAATTCCGTGTATTCTGTACACCAGTAGGACCATACTTCAAGGGTGGTGCTAAACCAATTACTATCAGAACTACAGATTTCGACCGTGCAGCTCCTCATGGAACAGGACACATCAAAGCTGGTCTTAACTATGCTATGTCCTTATACGCAATCGTAGATGCACACGAAAAAGGTTTTGATGAAAACATGTATTTAGATGCAGCTACAAGAACAAAAGTAGAAGAAACAGGTGGAGCTAACTTCATCTTCATCACAAAAGATGGTAAATTAGTTACTCCAAAATCTGATTCTATCTTACCATCTATCACAAGAAGATCTCTTATGGTTGTAGCTGAAAAATACTTAGGTATGGAAGTAGAACACAGAGAAGTATACTTCGATGAATTAAAAGATTTCGCAGAATGTGGTCTTTGTGGTACAGCTGCTGTTATCTCTCCAGTAGGAAAGATTGTAGATGGCGACAACGTAATTGAATTCCCATCCGGAATGGAAGAAATGGGACCTATTACAAAGAAATTATATGATACATTAACAGGTATCCAGATGGGCCGTATCGAAGCTCCAGAAGGATGGATTAAAGTAATCAGCGAATAATCTTTGTGACAAAACTCAATTAAGAATTTTTGGACCCGGCAGATTTCTGCCGGGTCTTTTTATGTTATACTATAGTCACAGGAGGTGTGGCATGAAATTTTTTATCAAACAGAAAGTAATTACCTGGAGAGATTCCTTTCAGATTTTAGATGAAAAGAAGAAACCAGTTTATAAAGTAAAAGGCGAATTAGTTTCCATCGGTCACAAACTTCATATTTATGATATGAAGGGCAAGGAAGTGGCAACCATCAAAGAAAAGATTATTAAGGTTATGCCTAAATATCAGATCTTGACGGAAAAGAAAAAAGAATTCTGGGTGACCAAAAAGATTACATTAGTGAATGAAAAGTTTAAAGTAGAACCTGTTGACTGGTTGATCGACGGGGGCATCTTAGAACACAATTACAGTATCAAAAATGGCAAAAAAACAATAGCAAAAGTTCATCAGAAATGGATTTCCATCGGGGATTCTTACATCATTGATATCGAAGATGAAAAGGTGGATCCAATCGTTGTTCTTGCAACCATGATCTGTGTCGACTGCGTAGAATTTGACCGCAAGGAAAAAGAAGAAAAAGAAAAGAAAGCTCGTAAGGGCAATGACAGGTAAAAATTATGATACGAAATGTTGATTTGTCGGATATTTCTGATGGAAAACTATATAAAGGCGAAGATCAGGTTCGTGCTGATTCTTTAGGATGCAAAGGATGTTCAAAATGTTGTCATGGGATGGGTGATTCCATTGTGCTAGACCCTTATGACATCTATCAATTAACGGGTGCATTGAAGGTAACATTTGAACAGCTATTAAATAATTATATCGAGCTTGGTGTGGTAGACCATGTGACTCTTCCGCATATTAAGATGGATGAAAATACTGGTGGGTGCCGCTTTTTGAATAAAGAAGGACGCTGTCAGGTGCATCCGGTAAGACCGGGATTTTGCAGATTATTTCCGCTTGGACGTTTCTACGAGAACGGCGATTTTTCCTATTTTCTGCAGGTAAAAGAGTGTCCGCAAAAGAGAGTAAAGACGAAAGTCAGAAAATGGATCGGCATAAATAACTTCAAGAAGTACGAAGCATTTGTCCGTGACTGGCATTATTTTTTGAAGGATGTGGAAAACTATATCCTGTCTACAACGGATGAAGAGGAGAAGAAGAATACGAATCTTTATATTCTGATGATGTTTTTCATGAAGCCATATGATCCGGGTGTTGATTTCTATCTTCAGTTTTACAATCGCTTAAAAACGTCACAAAGCCTTATTTTATAAGGGTTTGCGAGATATTTGCATAGGGAAAAGTCACAAATGAATTGACTGAAAATTTACGCTTGTTGGCAAAAACGACGAAATATTTTTTTATACTGTCATCCTTTTTCTTACAATGCTAAAATAGTATTATCGATAAAAGAAGGAGGTAAGCGAGTGTATAAAGTAGGAGACTATGTGGTTTATGGCATGCAGGGTGCATGCAGGGTTACAGAAATTACAGAAGTGGATTTTGCCGAAAAAGGTAAATTATACTACAAGCTTGTTCCTGAAGCGGATAAGAAAGGTGAAATATTTGTTAGTGTTGATAAGGGCGCAAATAAGATGCGTGACTTAATGTCCGAAGACAGAGCCAATGAGATGCTTGATAAAATTCATGAAGTGGAAGGGAACTGGCAGATTGATGATCGTAATCGTGAAACAACTTATAAGCAGGCGATTCACTCCGGTGATTATGATCAGATGATGAATATTTTAGTTGGTTTGTACCAGAAGAAGAAACGACGTGTAAAACAGGGAAAGAGACAGACAGAAGTAGATGATCGAATCTTCCGCAATACGAAGAAAGTTTTGTTAGGCGAGATGGCCGTTGTATTAGACTCTGATATTAACAGTTTGGAAAAATTGATATTATTATAAATGTCCGTAAATATTCGTGTAATATTCGTTTTGAATTCGTAAATGTTCGTAAAAAATAAAGGTACTTGTACGAGATGTGCAAGTACCTTTTTCTTTTTTATAAAAAACTTATGAAACTGATTTTAAGAGCAAATGTTTTGCTCAAATCTTTTATTTTTATGCCTTACGTGTTTTGAAATCTGCAGGAACTAAGGAAGGAATCTTTTCTCCGTTCTTTCTTCTCTGGTAGTATTCAGCAGCTGCTGTCATACCAACGTCGGAAGAAGAGTTAAGAGCTGTTTCAACAGAGTCCTGAACAACCCCGATAATGAAACCAACTGCTACAGTCTGCATAGCGATTTCGTTTGGAATGCCGAATAAGGAACAAGCAAGTGGAATTAATAAGAGGGAACCACCTGCTACACCAGAAGCACCACAAGCTGCAATAGCAGATAAGAAACTTAAAACGATTGCAGTTGGAAGGTCAACGGTAATTCCAAGTGTGTGAGCAGTTGCAAGAGTCATAACTGTGATTGTGATTGCAGCACCGTCCATGTTGATAGTAGAACCAAGAGGAATGGATACGGAGTAGTTGTCTTTATTTAATCCAAGACGTTCACATAAGTTCATGTTCATAGGAATGTTCGCTGCGGAACTACGTGTAAAGAATGCTGTGATACCAGATTCTTTTAAGCATGTAAATACCAGTGGATATGAATTTTTTCTAGAACAGAAGAAGATAACCAATGGGTTTGTAATTAATGCTGTAAATAACATACATCCAACTAATAAAGCAAGTAAGGAACCGTATGTTTTGAAAATGCTTAAGCCGTTTGTGGAAACTGTTTCGTATACAAGACCTAAGATACCAAATGGAGCACCGTTGATGATCCAGTGTACAGCCTGAGTTGCAGCTTTACTAAGGTCTCCTAAGAAATCCTTTGTAGATTTTGTTGCATGTTTCATAGCAACACCGAAAATAACAGCCCAGAATAAGATACCGATGTAATTTGCATTTACAAGGGATCCAATTGGGTTAGAAACGATGTTTGTTAACAGGTTTGTGAGTACTTCAGCGATTCCGCTTGGAGGAGCCACATCAGTAGCAGCTTCTGTTAAGATTAATGTCTGTGGGAAAACAAAGCTTCCGATTACAGCAACGATCGCACCAACTAAAGTTGTGAACATGTAAAGAACGATGATGATACCCATGTTCTTACCAGCTCCACCCTTAGCATTAGCAAGAGAGCCCATGACAAGTAAAAATACAAGGATTGGGGCAATGGCACGAAGAGCGCCTACAAAAATAGTTCCGAGAATGGCAATAGCAGAAGCACTTGGTACTGCGATACCTAAAATAGCACCGATAATGAGACCGATTAAGATACGCATAACAAGACTCATACTATTCCATGTAGTAATAATGTTTTTCATAGTTTTTGTCCTTTCTATAATATGTTTATCAAAAATATAGGTTCAATTATAAACTATAGAAAAGAAAAAAGCAAATGTACGTCCTATAAAAACATCTTATCTGTGCTTGATTTCGGAGTATCCGTTACCATTTACTAAAGCATCTACTGGAATTTTGTGTCTGCAGTAAGGACAGTCATGTCTGTTGTAGGTGCAGTAATCCGGAATATCTTTTTTATGGAAGATAGAATAGATTGGAAGTCCGTCAAATTCATCGATCATAGAGAAAACAGCAGAGACTCCGAAAACGTTACCTCCATAAAAACCGATACAGTCAAGTGCCTGTTTGATTGTGATACCAGTTGTGACAGATGCCATTAAAATGATGATATTTTTATCTTTGATCATTGGAATGATATTGCTTCTGAAGAAGAACTGGCCCATCTGATCCATCTCTGGAGTGATGATGCAGGCTGCGTCGTTGTAATGACGGGATACAAAGCCCTGTTCGGAAAGGCGTTCTGCAAGGAAAGCACCGATGATTTCCGTACCATCTAAGCAAACGATGGTATCAATGGCTTTGTCAGATTTATAGTCCTGAACGATTCGTGCAGCAGCAGCTTTCGCTTCATTCTGGCGCACACGGATCTTCGTGATGTCAAGATAATAGTTGATATGTGAGTTTCTTGTTGCAAAATGTCCAGGAATTACTTCTAAGTTGATACTGGAAGTTTTGGAATTTAATGTAAGTGTTCTGGATTTCATAAATATATCCTCCTGTGTTTATAAACCTATGCTTATTATAATATAAATCGGGCAAAATGGATATTATAAAATTGAATTATCATTTGTTCAATGTTATAATATACATACTATAATTTAGGAGGAATGACGGGTAACATGAAAAAAATTTTATTTGTAGCGTCTGAAAGTGTACCATTTATCAAAACTGGTGGTTTAGCAGACGTTGTGGGGACTTTACCAAAAACATTTGACAAAGAAAAATATGATGTAAGAGTTGTTTTACCTGGATATACATGTATTCCAGACAAATTCCGTGATGCAATGACAGATGTGACACATTTCCAGATGGATCTTTCCTGGAGAACACAGTATGTTGGCGTAAAAGAATTAGTATTAGATGGTATCACATTCTACTTCATCGACAACCTTTACTATTTCACAGGTGAAAAACCATATGGCGATATGAGCGAAGATATTGAAAAATTTGCTTTCTTCTCTAAAGCAGCTTTCTCAACTCTTCCAGTAAT
>JAKSRP010000080.1 GCA_024403555.1 Lachnospiraceae bacterium
TCAACGATGAGCATACACTGACCGTCTGCAACAGCAATAATAGATCCGTTAGAAATGATGTTGTCATTTCCTTTATTGGATGAAGTCTTACCTGCACGTTTGATACCTTTTTTAACAATTACATCTGCAGCAAGTGAATCGCAATAGAAATAGTCACGCCACTGATCTGCCATTACGCTACTGGCTGCCCCACCAAGTGCTTTTAAAAGTCCCATAATTCGAATCTCCTTTTGTAGTTGTATTGAATTTACAATTATGGATATTATAGCATAGTATCTGAATACTTACAAATATTCACTGACAATTATTTTCAGGGAACTTTTTCCCGATTTTCTCTTTTGCGGACCCATTTTTTTCTTGCAAAAAGAGTGAAAAAGGAGCAAAATATCAATGGATTAATTCGGAAAGGAGCTCCCTATGAGCAAGATTAAGATTCCCGCAGGGTATCAGTCAGCACTGAATCTGCACGATACTCAAATTGCAATTAAACAGGTAAAAGATTATTTCCAGACACAGATTTCCGAGAAGTTAAATTTGAGCCGCGTTTCCGCTCCTCTTTTTGTAACTCCCGAGTCTGGATTAAACGATAACTTAAATGGTGTTGAAAGACCTGTAGATTTCACAATCAAAGAACAGAACGAACGTCATGCAGAAGTCGTTCACTCTCTTGCAAAATGGAAACGTTACGCTCTTGGAAAATATGGTTTTTCAATGCATGAAGGTCTTTATACTGATATGAACGCGATTCGTCGTGATGAAGATACAGATAACATTCACTCTATCTTCGTAGATCAGTGGGACTGGGAAATGATTATTTCCAAAGAAGAAAGAAATATGGATACTCTCAAAGATGTTGTTCGTAGAGTATATAAAGCCATTCGTAAAACAGAAAAGTACATGGCTATCCAGTATGATTACATTAATGAAGTGCTTCCTGAAGATATTTTCTTCATCACAACACAGGAACTTGCAAACATGTTCCCTGACTACACACCAAAGGAACGCGAATATTACATTGCAAAAGCCAAAGGTGCAGTATGTGTTATGCAGATTGGTGATATTTTAGAAAACGGTGAACGTCATGATGGACGTGCTCCCGACTACGATGACTGGGCATTAAACGCAGATATCGTTGTTTACTACCCTGTTCTTGATATTGCCCTTGAATTATCTTCCATGGGTATTCGTGTTGATGAAACAGCTTTGCAGGAGCAGTTAAAGAAAGCAGGCTGTGAAGAAAGAGCTGAGCTTCCATTCCAGAAAGCTATTTTAGAGCAGAAAGTACCTTATACAATCGGTGGTGGTATCGGACAGTCCCGTATTTGCATGTTCTTCCTTCGCAAGGCACATATCGGTGAAGTACAGTGTTCTATCTGGCCAGAAGATGTTGTTGAAGCAGCACAGGCAAAAGGTGTTCAGTTACTTTAAGCTCAACTATGTTGGTTTTGTAATCGCCAATGCTTACATCATTTTGCAGACCAAATACAAAATTCCCAGCAAAAAGCTGGTGACAATTCCATAAAGAATGACAGGGCCGGCTATGGTAAAGATTTTACATCCAATACCATATACCTGCCCTTCTTTTTT
>JAKSRP010000081.1 GCA_024403555.1 Lachnospiraceae bacterium
AAAGATGGGGAAAATATATTCTTCTTCGTCCAGATCCTCAGGTTATTTGGGATACTAAGAGAACAAATCCTTTATATAAGAAGTTAAATGGTCATTACCACAGAAGCTCAAAGGGCGGTGGTGAATGGGAATTCTTTGATCTTCCTAATGAATGGTCTATTAATTATAAGGATCTTACATTTAATCTGAAGCCATTTAGTTTTAAGCATACGGGACTCTTTCCAGAGCAGGCAGCAAACTGGGATTGGTTTTCTTCATTAATAAAGGATGCAAAGGCAAAGAACCCAGACAGAGAAATAAAAGTTCTTAATCTGTTTGCATACACAGGAGGAGCGACCTGTGCAGCTGCTAAAGCTGGGGCATCTGTGACTCATGTAGATGCGTCAAAGGGAATGGTTAACTGGGCGAAGGAAAATGCTGTTTCATCTGGTCTTGCAGATGCACCTATTAGATGGCTTGTAGATGATTGTCAGAAATTTGTCGAAAGAGAAATCCGTCGTGGAAATAAGTACGATGCAATTATTATGGATCCACCTTCATATGGAAGAGGACCTAAGGGAGAAATCTGGAAGATAGAAGATGCAGTGTTCCCTCTTATTAATATATGTGCGGATATATTAAAGGATGAACCGCTTTTCTTCTTAATTAATTCATATACAACAGGACTTCAGCCTGCAGTTCTTTCATACATGCTGAATACTGTGCTTGTAAATCGCTTTGGTGGAAGAGTAGAAGCTGATGAAATTGGACTTCCAGTTTCATCAAATGGACTTGTTCTTCCATGTGGAGCATCAGGAAGATATATTGGATAAAACTATTTATAAATAGGATGGTATATCTTAACAAATTGGAATGTTAATATTTGTGTAAATCAAACAAAATTTAATGGTAAACACAAAATATTGTACATATTTAGGTACAATGCCATATTGTACTAAAAAAAATACAATTTATACATGCAAAAGGTAAAATTTAACTTGCAAACACCCGGCTGCGTGTGTATACTAACAAAGGTTGTGGCATGATAGCTATGAAGCGTGAGGTTGCTGCACAGAAGGTTCTAAATCGTAAGGGCCTTCGGGAATGAAAACATTCCTATCGAAAGATGGTGCGGGTTTTCCGTGGAGCGAATGTCAAGTTAGGAAACTGACGACAAGTCACTGTACGATTTCACAGTCTACAAAAGGTAGAAACGACGTGTTTGTGCGGGTATAACCGCGACACACACGGGAGAGTGTACAGTCACCGCTTGTCGTACTGATTTCAGAAAGTACGAAAAGGAGGCGACTTTTTTTATGGCAACACAGGTAATGAGAATCACATTGAAGGCATATGACCATCAGTTAGTTGATTCATCTGCAAAGAAGTTAATTGAAACAATCAAGAAGAGCGGAGCTACAGTAAGTGGTCCAGTACCTCTTCCAACAAAGAAAGAGGTTGTTACAATTCTTCGTGCTGTTCACAAGTACAAAGATTCTAGAGAACAGTTCGAGCAGAGAACTCATAAGAGACTCATTGATGTAATCGCACCTACAGCTAAGACAACAGAGTCATTACAGAGACTCGATATGCCAGCTGGTGTTTACA
>JAKSRP010000009.1 GCA_024403555.1 Lachnospiraceae bacterium
TTGCACAATCCTTCCCGGATTAATTAATTCGATTTTCGTTCATGCGTTTATCCTGCCTTGTGCATACGTTGCATTGACATCGTGCACTTTTGCTTATATAATAGGGATAACTTGAAAACAACTTATATTATGTATTGAGGTGACTATAGATGAACGTTACATCAAAACAAGTAGCAAAGCTGGCAGGAGTCAGTCCATCCACTGTCTCCAGAACCATTTCCGATCATCCGTCCATCAGTGCGCAGACAAAGATTAAAGTGCGCAAAGCTATGGAAGAGCTAGGATATGAAGCATCATCTTCTACTCCAACAATCCAGGATTCAAAAACAATTGGTGTCATATTGCCAGCATCTGATTATGATGCCTATGAGAATGCTTTCTTTTTAGAGACGATTCGCGGTATCAGTTTATTCTGCAATTCCAAACAATATACACCAGTGCTGATTACTGGATCTACTAATCAGGAAATCATTAATGCTTTAAAGTCGATGAGTATAGAGAATAAATTAGACGGGGTTATCCTCCTCTATTCAAAAGAAGAAGATTCTGTACTTGAATACTTAAATTCCGAAGGAATTTTATATATCATCCTCGGAAAAGCAAAGAGAAATACAAGCGAAACGATCTATATTGACAATGATAATATTGCCGCTTCTCGTGAAGCAGCCAATTATCTGATCAATATGGGGCATGAAAGAATCAGTTACATCGGTATGGATACCGATCATGTCTTTTCTGCAGACCGAAAAGCTGGATATATGCTTGCTATGGCAGAACACGGACTTCCGGTAAATCCGGATTATATCATTGAGCTTCCACTTTTCCCAAAAACGGATGCTCCTGAAATCCGCACGTTGTTAGAAAGAGACGACCGTCCAACCGCTATCATTGTCTGTGATGATATGTATGCCATGGTTCTCATGCAGATTGCAGCATTTTTAAATCTGAGCATCCCGGAAGATCTTTCCATCGTATCTTTTAACAATACGGCCTATGCAAGATTTTCCGTTCCACAGCTTACTTCAATCGATGTTAACTCTCAGCAATTAGGAATTGAAGCAGCATCCCAGATTATCAATCACATTGAGAATCCATCACTTCTTGCAACCAAAATCATCGTGCCACACTTCCTTGTGGAAAGAGAAAGCTGCGCACCAGTGAAATAATGTATATTAAAAGACATAATAAAAAGAGATGAACCAGTCATTTTGTTCATCTCTTTCTTTATGTCTTTTATTAAAATTCTAAATCAGCCCGAGGTGTTCCAGACCTTTTTTGATTCCATCATTTTTTACTAAATCAGTGGTAAATTCTGCATATGGCTCAAGTCCTGCAAAATGTCTTCCCATAATGACCGGATGACCAACTACCTTTACCATTGGGAGATCATTGTCGCCATCGCCGAAGCAATAACTGTCATCTTTGGTCAGTCCCATATACTTAATCATTGCTTCAATTCCTGTTCCCTTATCCACACCTTTTGGTGTAGCATCGGTAAATGTATATCGAATATGCTTAGCAAGTTCTAAAATTTCTTCAAAGTTTTCTCTTACATATTCTGCATCTTCTGGATTTTCATACATGAAAGTAAGCTTATTAATCTTACATTTGCCTTCTGTATCCCAAGGCTGCACCCAATGATCCTGCACATCAAACACATATTTAAAGAAATCATAGATCTTAGTGCCAATTCCATCACAATAAGACTGGCTTTCTCCATCCATCAGCATAACAACATTGCGCTTTGCACAGATTTCACGCATCGCTTCGATCTCTTCTGGTGTAATTTCAATACTTACAACCGTTTCCTCATCGATTTCACAATATGCGCCAGCACCAGTTACATATCCATCAAAAAATTCCTTAACCGCTTCGGACATCTGCTTTGTTCGTCCAGAACAGACACAGGTTGCGTAACCATTTGCACGAAGCTTAGAAAGTGCTTCCTTCGCAGAGTCTGGCAGTTCAAAAATGCCGTCCACCTCGTCTATTAAGGTTCCATCATAGTCGAAAAATACGACTCCTTTATAATCTTTCATATTTCTCTCTTCTTTCGCTTATAATTTCTACTATCTATTCAATAATAATTTATAAATGACTTCGGCGCAACCGTCATGTTCGTTATCTGCTGTCACATAATCTGCTGCTTCCTTAGCCTCAGCGGTTCCATTGCCCATAGCAACGCCACATCCAGCCACACGTAGCATGGTTAAGTCATTGCTCGCATCCCCGACGGTAATCATTTCTTCAAAGGTTGCCCCAAGATGATTTGCCACTACCTTCAAGCCATCGATTTTCGAGATTCCTTCTGGTGTAATCTCCATGCACGTTGGTTCGCTGCTTGCAAATGCTACCGGCAGATGGGCAAGTGTCTGTTCAAATGCTGGTCTTTTTGCTGCATCCGGCAGGAAAATATTGATTTTTTCAAGGTTTAATGCTTCCTGGTAATAATAATTTTTGATTTCCGGAACCTGAATGATATGATTCTTAAATGTGTTCTGGTATGGAGCCAGGTGGTAGTGTGCCATGTTGTCCACCTGTTCAAGTTCTGTGATTCCCATGCCATCAGACAAAATATAGTACATCTTGTCCGAATCCCAATCATGGGAAATCTCAAAAATCTCGTCCGCTACTTCTTTTTCAAACTGTCTCGACCAGATAATTTCATCCTTTTTCGGATCAAATACGACAGAGCCTCCCGCAAATACGATTAAACTGAGTAACGGAAAAATGTCTCTGTACTCATTTACCTCATTAATTGCTCGGCCTGTTGCAACGACTACATGCTTGCCTGCTTCCACTGCATCCTCCATGGCTTTACGCACGCCTGGTGTAATCTTCTTCTTCGGATTTAACAAGGTTCCGTCCATGTCAAATACAACCATTTTATATTCTTTATTCATTTCTATGTTCTCCTGATTCTATAATCATTTTATTAAGCTTTTCTTTGCACATACATACGGTACAAAGAAATAATAATACACATCGTAAGCATTTTCTTTCACCTTACCTCTCCGTCATGCATCCACCTTAACACAGGATGATCATTTCGAAAAGATTTGGCGGTATTTTTAAAATATATGCGTATATTTATGATTATTTTGCGTATTTCAATCAATCAAATTGATTATTCTCTCAAATATTATTATAATGGAATAATGAATAATTGAAAAGAGGATCCTTGATTATGACAAGTGAGAGAAGAGAAACGATCCTGCACTATCTTGCGCAGAAAAATTTTATTACTGTAAAAGACATGGCTGAGCTGATCCATGTCAGTGAACCTACGATTCGACGTGATTTTGCTGAATTAGAAAAGGAAGGTGTTATCCGTAGAAATCATGGTGGTGCCAGCTATTTATCAGAAGGAGAATATGAGTGGCCGTTCACTTTCCGTAATCGTTCCAACATCGATAAGAAAACCTACATTGCGGGGCTTGCTTCTTCTTATATCAAGGCAGGCGACACAATCTTTTTAGATTCTTCAAGCACTTGCTATTGTATGGCTAAAGAGCTTGCAAAATTTGATTCCCTGCGCGTACTCTGTCAGGGACTTCCTGCGATTCGTGCCCTCTCAGAAAATGAATCCATCACTATCGAATGTCTTTGTGGCACTTACTTTCCAAAACGTGACGCCATCTATGGTGCTGATGCCATCAATTTTATCAACCAGCGACACGCTAAATACTGCATTCTATCCACCTCCACACTCAATCTTGACTATGGACTGATGGATAATGCAGAAGAAGAAATCGGCATGAAACAGGCATTTGCCAAAAACGCCGACAAAGTCATGCTGCTCGTAGACAGCTCGAAATTTGATAAGACAAGCTACTATCGCACTGTTCCTTTAGAAGATATCGATATTATTGTATGCGATCAGAGATTGCCGGAGGAATTATGTGAGTACTGCGATGGACATGGGATAGAATATGTATATTAGCTGCTTCCACATATATTCGAGGACGCGCTCTCGCTCAGCGAATGACGTAGCGGTACTAAATTCAAAAGCCAGAAAAAGACGTAGGTTTGTGTAAACACAATCTACGTCTTTTCCTGGCTTTTTTCATTAAGTGCCGACGTCATTCGATGGTCCTCTTAATATATGTGGAAGTAGCTAGCATACATTTTCTCTCCTTCTACCGCCTCGAGATAGAAATAAGCTGGTTTACAATACATTCTCGGTCTTTGCTTTTTTATAAAGAAAAATTATTGAGAACATCCTTAAGAAGGCATTTGCTGATTAAGAATGTCTTTTAGGTGGCGAGCACGAGATTGAATACGTAGATTAGCTGCTTCCTCCTTATATTAAGAGGACCATCGTATGACGTCGGCACTTAATGAAAAAAGGGCTGGTAAGACATTGGAATGTTTACATTCACAATGCCTTACCAGCCCTTTTTGAATTTAGTATCGTTACGTCATACGCTGAGCGAGAGCGCGTCCTCAAATATATGGAGGAAGCAGCTAATCAACTAGTATCTCTTCCCAGAAGCCATCTCCATATTCACTTTATGTCCTCGAATCTTAACCTGTTTCATCTTATCGATTACTTTTGCTGCCACATCAATTGGCACTTCGACGAAACTAAACTTTTCATACATATCGATAGCTCCAATATCGCTGCCATCAATACCGCTTTCGCCGGCAATGGCACCTAAGATGTCTCCTGGACGGATTTTCTGCTTCTTGCCCAGATTGATAAAGAGACGAGCCATTCCTTTTTCCTTGGCACCAGAGGCTGCTGCTGCTTTACGGTTACGTTTGACACGTTTTTCTTCGCGTTCCTGATTGTCACCAATCACATCCTTTAAAAATGCGGCTGCGATTTCTGTAGGGCTGTAGTCCATATTTTCAGACATATGCTCGATCATATTGATGTATTTTGTCAAATCTTCTTCGTTGATACGCTTTGCCATGCGTTCAAACACCTTGTCTGCCTTCGCTTCCATAACACTTGTACGGGAAGGCACACGTCTTAAACGGATTTTTGTCTTTGCATAACGGCTGATCTCACGAATACGATAAAAATCACGTCCGGATGCCAAAGATAAAGCAATACCCGTTCTGCCCGCACGACCGGTACGGCCAATACGATGTACATAGTATTCATTATCCTGTGGAAGATCGTAGTTAAATACCACATCCACATCGTCAACGTCAATGCCACGGGCTGCAACGTCTGTTGCTACAAGAACATTTGTCGCGCCATTTCGAAAAGCGTTCATAACACGGTCACGCTGAGCCTGGGATAAATCTCCATGGAGACCATCGGCATAATAACCCTGTGATTTTAAATATTCTGCCACTTCATCCGCCATTTTCTTCGTATTACAGAAACAAATCGCAAGTTTTGGATCGTATACATCGATGAGACGGCAAAGAATTTCCTTCTTTTCATCCTTACGCACTTCAAAATAATACTGTTCAATACTATCCACAGTAAGTTCCTTAGATACAACCTTGATTACCTTAGCATGTTTCTGGTAATTCTTTGTGATATCCATAATCGGCTGAGGCATAGTTGCCGAGAATAACATAGTCTGTCGTTCCACTGGCACTTCAAGAAGAATGGTTTCAATATCTTCACGAAAGCCCATGTTAAGCATCTCGTCAGCTTCATCTAAAACCATGATTTTTAGCTGTTCTAATTTTAATGTGTGACGGCGCATATGGTCCATAACACGTCCAGGTGTTCCGACAACCACATTTACCCCCTTAAGAGCACGAATCTGTTTTGTAATGTCCTGTCCACCATAAACTGGAAGGATTTTCACACCATGCATAAATTTTGCCAGATTTCTAAGTTCTTCACATACCTGAATGGCAAGCTCACGGGTCGGACATAAGATTAACGCCTGCACCTTTTTGTTGGAAGGGTCAATCTGCTCTAAGATCGGGATACCAAATGCTGCTGTCTTACCGGTACCTGTCTGGGCCTGTCCCACGATATCTCTGCCCTTTAAGGCAACGGGAATGGCCTTTTCCTGAATAGGTGAGGCTTCCTCAAATCCCATAATTCCAATTGCCCTCATAATCTGGGGCTTTAAGTCAAATTCATCAAATTTCATCATTTATTCCTTTCTAAATGCTACTCGTCCCGTGCCTGAAGGAATAACTCGATTTCATTCGATGCACACACCAATAATTTTTCCTTGCTGGCACGACTTAACTGCTTAATTGCATATTCTCTTTGCATTGCTTCCTGTTTGGTCTCACAACTCTCTACATAAACCAAAGTGACCGGAAGCCTGCTTCTTGTATATTTTCCACCCTTGCCCGACTGATGGGCTAAGAGTCTTTTTTCTATATCATTTGTCCAGCCTGTATAAAGGCTGTCATCCCCACATCGTAACATGTAGGCTACATTCTGTTTTTCCATAATTGTAAATACACCCTCCTGGAGGGACGTTTCCCATGGTTCTCCATGAAAAACTTAAGGCTGTCGCAAATCATGCAACAGCCTTAGGATTGTTCATAATTTAAATATTATTTTGTTAAATCAATCTTTTCTAAGTTCCAGATTTCAGTTGCGTACTGTTCGATTGTACGGTCAGCTGTAAATTTACCGGAATGAGCGATATTTAAGATTGCAGATTTAGCCCATGCAGATTCATCTTTGTAAGCTTCGTTAATGCGAGCCTGAGCTTCACAGTAAGAATCGAAGTCTTTTAAAATGAAGTACATATCCTGATTTAATAAAGATTCATATAATGGTCTGAATAAATCAGGGTTTTCTGGGGAGTAGAAGCCATTGATTAACTGTGTTAATACTTTACGAATGTTGTCATTGCTATTGTAGATATCTCTTGGATAGTATCCACCATTCTTTTCGTAATCCATAACTTCTTCTGCGCTTAAACCGAAGATGAAAGCGTGTTCTTCGCCAACTTCTTCTACGATTTCAACGTTAGCACCGTCCATTGTACCAAGTGTTAATGCACCGTTTAACATGAACTTCATGTTACCTGTACCAGAAGCTTCACGGGAAGCTGTAGAAATCTGTTCGGAAACATCAGCTGCTGCAAAGATCCATTCTGCATTGGATACACGGTAGTCTTCGATAAATACAACTTTGATTTTGCCATCGATTGTTGGATCGTTGTTGATTTTCTTCGCTACGTTGTTGATTAACTTGATTGTTAATTTAGCTGTGTGGTAACCAGCTGCTGCTTTAGCACCAAATACAAATGTTCTTGGAGTGATATCCATATGTGGATGTTCTTTGATCTGGTTGTATAAGTGCATTACATGAAGGATATTTAATAACTGACGTTTGTATTCATGTAATCTCTTAACCTGACAGTCAAAGATAGATCTTGGATTAACTTCAACATCGTTGTGTTCTTTGATGTATCCAGCTAAACGAAGTTTGTTTTTGTATTTGATATTTAAGAATTCCTGCTGAGCTTTTGCATCGTCAGCGTAAATTGCTAATTTTTCAAGGTGTGGAAGGTTTGTAATCCATTCATCACCAATTTTGTCTGTGATCCAGTCTGCTAATAATGGGTCACCGTGTAATAAGAAACGTCTCTGTGTGATACCATTTGTCTTGTTGTTGAACTGTTCTGGTCTCATTTCATAGAAGTCTTTTAATTCACGTTTCTTTAAGATTTCTGTATGTAATCTAGCTACACCGTTAACGGAGTAGGAACCTGCGATTGCAAGGTTAGCCATACGAACCTGTCCATCGTAAAGAATTGCCATGGAAGCAATCTTTTCTGGCTGGTTTGGATATTTTTCTTCGATTTTCTTAACAAATCGAGCGTGGATTTCTTCAACGATCTGGTATACACGTGGAAGTAATCTGGAGAATAATTCGATTGGCCATTTTTCAAGTGCTTCAGCCATGATTGTGTGGTTTGTGTAAGCACATGTACGGCATGTGAGATCCCAAGCGTCATCCCATCCAAGACCTTCTTCGTCAACTAAGATTCTCATTAATTCAGCTACTGCTACTGTTGGATGAGTATCATTTAACTGGAAAGCTACCTTGTTTGGTAATTCATGGATATCGTCATTGTATGCTTTGAAACGGTCAATTGCATTCTGTACGGAAGCAGATACGAAGAAGTACTGCTGTTTTAAACGTAATTCTTTACCAGAGTAGTGGTTGTCATTTGGATATAATACTTCGGAGATTGTACGAGCTAAGTTCTGTTCTTCAACAGCCTTCTTGTAATCACCCTGATCAAAAGAAGATAAGTTGAATGTCTGAATAGCTTCTGCATCCCAGATACGAAGTGTGTTAACAACACCATTGCCGTATCCTAAGATTGGCATATCATAAGGAACAGCTTTTACCTGCTGGTAACCTTTCTGAACGAATTTTCTGTGACCTTTTTCATCATATTCTACTTCAACATAACCGCCGAATTTAACAGTTTTGGAATATTCGCTACGGCAGATTTCGAATGGGTTTCCATCTTTTAACCAATCATCTGGTTCTTCTTTCTGGTAACCATCAACGATTGCCTGTTTGAACATACCATAGTGGTAACGGATACCACAACCATATGCTGGGTAACCAAGAGTTGCAAGAGAGTCTAAGAAACAAGCTGCAAGACGGCCTAAACCACCATTACCTAAAGCAGCATCTCTTTCCTGGTCTTCGATTACGTTGATATCAATTCCTAAATCATCTAATGCTGCAGCGATTTCGTTGTAGCATTTTAAGTTGATCATGTTGTTACCTAAAGCACGACCCATTAAGAATTCCATGGATAAATAGAATACAGTCTTTTTGTTCTGATCTTTGTATTCCTGCTGAGCTTTGATCCAGTCATCCATCATTAAGTCTTTTACTGCATAACAAACAGCTGTATAGATTTCTTTGTCAGAAGCTTCAGATAAACTTTTACGGCAAATATTTTTACAGTAGTTTTCTACAGATTTAATAAATGCTTTTTTCTTAAATTTTTTCATAATTAACCTCTTTCGTAAAGACAGAGCGGTTCTTTAAAAACCGCTCTGAAATTAAGCGTTACATTAACGTATTTTAGTAGAAACTAGATTCTTTCTACACCTAATACTACTTTTTCTCCATTAATATTCCATTCTTTTGTATAACCAAATACTCCGTCTAATGCAATCGTTTCACATAATACATCATTTTTGATCATTTGTCCATTTTTCTCAATAATTTCGGCAATTTTACCATTTTCAGCTGCGGAAACCTTGATTTTATCAGTAACTTCGAACCCTGCTTCCTTACGCATTGTCTGAATTTTACTAATGATTTCACGAACAAATCCTTCTTCAATGAGTTCTTCGGTGAGGTTTGTATCAAGAACAACTGTTACGCCAAAGTTCTGTTCTGTTACATAACCTTCCTGTTTGATCATCTGGATTAATAATTCTTCTTCTTCTAATTCAACCGGCTGACCATTTACTTCAAATGCGATTTTACCATTTGCATCTAATTCAGCTTTTGCTGCATTGCCATCGATTTCGCTTAAGTGAGCACGGATACCATTTACTAATTTACCGTATTTTCTACCTACGAAACGAAGGTTTGGTTTGAATTCATATGTTGTGAAGGAAGATACGTCATCTGTAAATTCTACTTCTTTCACATTTAATTCGTCAGCAATGATTTCCTTAAACATGTCATCAAGCTCTTTTTCAGCTCTTACATACATCTTGCCGATTGGCTGTCTGTTTTTGATTCCGGATGCGTTACGGCAAGCACGACCAAGTACAACTGCCTTTAATAATTCATCCATATCTGCTTCTAAGTCTGCATCGATGAAGGCTTCATTTGCAACTGGGAAGTCACATAAGTGGATACTTTCTGGAGCATCAGCGTCTACATTCTTAACTAAGTTCTGGTAAATATCTTCTGTAAGGAATGGAATCATAGGTGCTGCAACCTTAGCGATCTGAACTAATGCTGTGTAAAGAGTCATGTAAGCATTGATCTTATCCTGTTCCATGCCTTTTGCCCAGTAACGGGAACGGGAACGACGAACATACCAGTTAGACATATCATCTACGAATTCCTGTAATGCTCTTGCAGATTCGGGGATACGATAGTTTGCTAAGTTGTCATCCACTTCTTTTGTTACGGAGTTTAACTTGGATAATAACCATTTATCCATTAAGGATAATTTGTCATATTCTAATTCATATTTTGTTGGATCGAAGTTATCGATGTTTGCATAGAGTACATAGAATGCGTATGTATTCCATAATGTACCCATGAATTTATTCTGACCTTCTTTTACAGCTCTTCCGTGGAAACGGTTTGGTAACCATGGAGCAGAGTTTACATAGAAGTACCAACGGATTGCATCTGCACCGTATTCTTCTAATGCATCAAATGGGTCTACCGCATTTCCTTTGGACTTACTCATCTTCTGTCCATTTTCATCCTGAACATGTCCTAAAACGATAACGTTCTTATAAGGAGCCTTGTTGAAGATTAATGTGGAGATTGCAAGTAAGGAGTAGAACCATCCACGAGTCTGGTCAACTGCTTCAGAAATGAAGTCAGCTGGGAACTGTGCTTCGAATAAGTCTTTATTTTCAAATGGATAGTGATGCTGAGCAAATGGCATTGCACCGGAGTCGAACCAGCAGTCGATTACTTCTGGTACTCTCTTCATCTGCTTACCACAGCAAGGACATGTAATTGTTACAGCATCGATGTATGGACGGTGAAGTTCGATTTCGTCTGGACAGTTATCAGACATGGATTTTAATTCTTCGATGGAACCAATTGCATGCTGATGTCCGCATTCACATTCCCATACGTTAAGTGGTGTTCCCCAGTAACGGTTACGAGAGATACCCCAATCCTGAACATTCTTTAACCAGTCACCAAAACGGCCTGTACCGATTGTTTCAGGAATCCAGTTGATTGTGTTGTTATTTCTGATTAAGTCTTCCTTCACAGCTGTCATCTTGATAAACCAGGATTCACGTGCATAGTAAATAAGTGGTGTATCACATCTCCAGCAGTGTGGGTAGCTATGTTCGAACTTAGGAGCGTCAAATAATAAGCCTCTGTCTTCTAAGTCCTGTAAGATAGGCATGTCAGCCTTTTTGCAAAATGTTCCTGCCCAAGGTGTTTCTTCTGTCATTTCACCTTTACTGTTTACTAACTGTAAGAATGGTAAATCATATTTCTGACCAACCTTGTTATCGTCTTCACCGAATGCAGGAGCAATATGAACGACACCAGTACCATCTGTTAATGTTACGTAGCTGTCACATACAACATAGTGGCCTTTTTTGTTTAATTCGCCAAAGCTGTATAATGGTTCATATTCTTTGTATTCTAAATCTTTACCTACATAAGATTCTAAGATTTCTACGTCTTCACCTAATACAGTAGAAACTAATGCTTCTGCCATATAGTATGTATATTCACCTGCTTTTACCTTAACGTATGTTTCTACTGGGTTTACACAAAGAGCTACGTTAGAAGGTAATGTCCAAGGTGTTGTTGTCCATGCTAAGATAAATGCATCTTCATCTTTTACCTTGAAACGAACAACTGCGGAACGTTCTTTTACATCTTTATATCCCTGAGCTACTTCGTGGGAAGATAAAGGTGTACCACAACGTGGGCAGTAAGGTACGATTTTGTGACCTTTGTATAATAATTTTTTGTTCCAGATTTCTTTTAATGCCCACCATTCGGATTCGATAAAGCTATCGTGGTAAGTTACATATGGATCATCCATATCAGCCCAGAAACCTACTGTTCCGGAGAAGTCTTCCCACATACCTTTGTATTTCCATACAGATTCTTTACAGTGGTCGATAAATGGTTCTAAACCATATTCTTCAATCTGTTCTTTTCCGTCTAAGCCTAATAATTTTTCTACTTCTAATTCTACTGGAAGACCGTGTGTATCCCAGCCAGCTTTACGAGGAACCATGTTTCCTTTCATTGTCTGGTAACGAGGAATCATATCTTTGATTACACGAGTTAAAACGTGACCGATATGTGGTTTTCCGTTTGCAGTTGGAGGTCCATCATAGAATGTATAGCTTGGGCTTCCTTCTCTTAATTCAATACTTTTTTCGAAAATTTTGTTTTCATTCCAAAACTTAACTGTCTTTTTTTCATTTTCAACGTAGTTTACGTTTGGACTAACTTTCTTGTACAGCATGTACGCTTCCTCCTTTTTCAAATTTGGAAATGTGTAATATATAAAATAGAGTTTCGCTCGCGAAACTCTCGCGCCGAGCGCGGTCGCGTTAGCGACATTTACTTATCGCGCGAGTGTGCATCCTCACGGAGTGCTTTTTTCATGATATAGGTTTCCTATATCATAAAAAAAGCCTCCATCCTGCAAACAGGATGAAGGCCATAAACAGCATTCATTATACCACCCATTTCACATACAATCATATGTTATCCATATAACGGTGGACACCGGCCTGGCCTACTTAATTTCAGCTGGCAGCTCAGAAGTGATATTCACCAGACTCTACTCATACCGGGCTCACACCATCCCCAGCTCGCTCACACTTTCAAAATAAGGCTACTGTCTTCGTCAACGCTTTTACTTATTCAATTGATTCTAAATAAAAATCACTTGCATATTCTATTATATATCATAAAAATTGTCAAGTTTTTTATGGATTAATGGCTTAACAAAGCCTTTTTTCGCATATTTCAGGCTTTAATACTTCCAGTAAATAATAATCTTATCCATACTCTTTTCATCAATATAAGAGCATGTTACTTTGCCTTTGATATGATATTTTCTCTGAATTCGGTCCATTCCATCCTGGGTAAAATCTTCTAAAATATCATCTTTTGCGTCATAATAGGCATCATCATTTGCAAATTTGAACGTAGAATTTGACGATTTCTGATCAATATCATAACAGATCAGATTCCAGATTTCATTCCTGTCATAGTTCGTAAAATATCTCTGATTGACACAATAATAATACCAGTCTAAACTATCGCATTTTGGATGGTTAAATACGGAATTATCCGCATTATGCGTTCTGCCAATCAATTCATCGTTGCAGAGCATATAATCATACGTGATGCCATCTGTAGTTGTGCCATTGCCATCATAGTTTGGATCACCCCAGGTAGCATCCAAATGATAAAACTTTCCGTTACAAAGTACAATGTTCCACGCATGTGCACCACGTCCGGTTGAGGATTCAGCTGTTCCAGATACGTATGTACAGAAGATATCCTGCTTTTGAAGCAAATACTGAATTGCTTTTGAATAACCAGCGCAAACTGATTTCTTGCCAATTAATACGCTGTCGATATACTGATTATTCGGTGCATCCTCCTCATAATCTGTGTTCTTTATCACAAAGCGATAGGTTGCCAAAATTTTCTGATAATCATTCTTACCCTCGTTGTCTTTCGCAATTTCCTTCGCTATTTCTTCCATTTTTGCAGACTTTTCGCTGATTTCATTCTTCGCATACACATACTCAGGTTCAAGAGTCATACTAAATCCGATTTTCAGATAATAAAGTTTGTAGCCTCCACGACACCAGAAAATCTCCGGATGATCATAAAGCACCGCATACCAGATTTTCTCTACCTCATCACTGTCTCTCGACTTAATTTTAATTGATTCCTCTAAGTCCGTAAGTCCCTGATACAAATCATCATAGATGCTTTGCTCCTTATTCGTAAGCTGAGCTCTGTAATAATAAGTTTCAGCTTTTTCATTCCCCGCTTCCGGCTCTGCTCTCTGTTCTGTCGTTGCCTCTTTTCCAACTTCAATATTCTTTATGGTATTGTATCCGCCTGTCATAAAGCAGTAAATACCCCCGACAAGCAATAGAAGAATGAGAATGCTAAAAAGACATCCCCCACAGCCTGAACTTTTTCTTTCCATAAATTAATACTCCTAATCTGCCATCAATCTCTTCATATCCTCTGGGAGCTCTGACACAAACTCCATCTGCTCCTTTGTTATTGGATGCTCAAATCCAATTTTATAACAATGCAGCGCCTGACGGGAAATATCCCGAAAGTCCGGATTATACAAAAAATCACCAGGAAGAGGGTGTCCGATATGCTTCATATGAACACGAATTTGATGTGTCCTGCCTGTTTCTAATACAATTTTAAGAAGTGAATACTTATCTCCACTTTTTATTGTTTCATAATGCGTAATGGCATCTTTCCCTTTTATCAGATCTATCTGACGCTCAATAATCGATCCCTCTACACGTCCAATTGGTGCATTAATTATTCCCATGCCTTTTACACATCCACTGACAACTGCCATATATTCCTTATGAAACAATCCATTCTTCACCGCTTTGGACATAATTGCTCCAGCAAGCATATGTTTAGCAAGAATAACAACACCACTTGTATCTCGATCTAAACGATTAAGGCAGCGAAAAACATATTTTATTCCCTGTCTATTGTAATACCCCATCACAGAATTCGCTAAAGTTCCATAATGATGATTAATCGACGGATGAATCGCCATTCCTGCCGGTTTATCCACTACAAGGATATCTTCATCCTCATAAAGGATCTTAAGTGGTAGATTCTCTGCCTCAATATTTTCTGAGGTTGCCGTTTCAAAAATTGTCACTATCAGTGTAGTGCCTTCTTTTAAACATGTTCCTGCTGAAACACAATTCCCATTAATAGAAAATGCTCCCTCTTGCTTTTTAAGTGTAGAGATACTTTTTCTTGTGTAGCCCTGCTGTCGTAAAAAATATGCAATTGTCATTCCATTTTCACTAGGTGTAATTTCATAATTAACAATTCGTTTCATAACATAAATTTAGCTTATACTATCTGTTCTTCAAAGGCTTGTGTAACCTTGCCCTTTAGGTCAGTGAGCATGGTATTCGCCTGCTCTTTGGTCATCTCATCTTCTCCCAAAACAAGTATCGTCTGCAGATAATTATTCATATCATGTCTGATATCTCGAAGCTTCTCATTCTGTTTATTCGCAAGCTGATAGGATTCATAATGATAATCCTGTTCTTTTTGCATTTCTTCCATGAGTGCTTCCTGTTCCTTCTTAGCAATATGACTACGAAGAATCTCAAGGCCTAGATAATATTGAAGAATAATACTTATCCCTGATACTCCACTTAATGTTGCAAAATGACTTCTGATACCAAGCGGATCTAGTAACACAACACATTTAAGAATCCCCATTTCAACTATACCCAATGCAAAAAAGACAAGAAATACTGGCATGTATTCTGGAGTTTTCTTTCGATAACAGATCATTTCTGCAAGAACTACGGCCAAATATAGAACCATAGCATATAGAATTCTTGTCATGATTAATGTTGGATTCACTGTAAGAAAAAAAGATATCTTTTCAAAATAGAACGGGAACACAACAATCATAGTAAAGGGATCAAGTATGATGATTGCAAAATAACAAGCTAACGCTTTACCCATTCTCACACAAAAGGATTCTTCAGAAACAAAAAACATCACAATAGCCATGCTCAGTATTCCGAATATAATCTTAACACTCGCAACTTGTGGCAACAAATAATTCATTCCCATTGAAACGCTATATATGGAAAGGAAGTAAAAAAGGGCTGTCTTATTCTGAGAATATTTTGATTTTGTAAAAAGTGTAATAAATTGCGCCATCAGATAAGCATGAGAAACAGCCATAATACCATTTGCAATAATCAATTCCATTGCTTTACTTCTCCCTTCTCATACATTCCTATCAAGAACCAAACGCAGTTTGAACCTTTCTTTTTAACTCTTCTATCATAGAGCCCGCCTGCTCTTTGGTCATCTCATCTTCTCCCAGAGTAAGAATCGTCTGTAAATAATTATTCATATCATGTCTGATATCTCGAAGCTTCTCATTCTGTTTATTCGCAAGCTGATAAGATTCATAATGATAATCCTGCTCTTTTTGCATTTCTTCCATGAGTGCTTCCTGTTCCTTCTTAGCAATATGACTGCGAAGGATCTCAAGTCCAAGATAATATTGAAGTATAATACTAATTCCTGACACTCCACTTAAGGTTGCAAAATGACTTTTGATTCCAAGTGGATCTAATAACACAACGCATTTAAGAATACCCATTTCAAGAATACCTAATACCAAAAAGACAACAAATACTGGCATATATTCCAGTGCCTTCTTTTGATAACATAGCATCTCTGCAACGACCACTACTAAATATAGAACCATAGCACATAGAATTCTTGTCATGATCAATGTTGGATTTATTGTAAGAAAAAAAGAAATCTTTTCAAAATAGAATGGAAATACAATAAGACTAATAAACGGATCAAGTATGACAATCCCCCAATAACAGCCTAATGCTTTACCTATTTTGACCCAAAAGTATTCTTCAGAAACAAAAAGAGTCACAATAATCGGACTCAATAATGAAATAAACACTCTGACAATGACAGAACTCACAAAATTAGCGCCAACCGAAGCAATATATAAAGATAGCCAATACAAAAGTACTGTTTTATTTCGTGAATATTTCGATTTTACAAACAATGTGATGAACTCAGCGAATAACAGTGTCTGAGTCAAGCCAATCATCCCATTTGCTATAATCAATTCCATAACTATACTTCTCCCTTGTCCATATGTTCCTATAAAAAGCGTGATTCACAATCCCCTATGTATCACGAACCAAAAGCAGTATCAACTTTTCCTTTTAACTCTTCTATCATAGAGCCCGCCTGCTCTTTGGTCATCTCATCTTCTCCCAGAGTAAGAATCGTCTGTAAATAATTATTCATATCATGTCTGATATCTCGAAGCTTCTCATTCTGTTTATTCGCAAGCTGATAGGATTCATAATGATAATCCTGTTCTTTTTGCATTTCTTCCATGAGTGCGTCCTGTTCCTTCTTTGCGATATGACTACGAAGAATCTCAAGCCCAAGATAATATTGAAGTATAATACTGATGCCTGACACCCCACTTAACGTCACAAAATGCCTGCTGACACCAACAGAATCTAATAACACAACACACTTAAAAATACCCATTTCGAGTATACCCAACGCTAAAAACACCAGGAATACTGGCATATATTCTGGTGCCTTCTTATGATAATATATCATTTCAACAACCACCATAAACAGATAGAAAAACATCCCATAAATTACTCTTGACATAATCAACCTTGGAGTCAATTCAAAAGTAAGTACCAAATTATCAAAATAGAACGGAAGAAGAATAAAAAGAATGCAGATTTCTAAACTAACACCTGTAAAATGACCAATAATCCCTTTTCCTATTTTGACAAAAAGTTTCTCTTTTGAAATGAAAATAGTTGCAAGAGACAATCCAATTATTCCTACCAAAAACTTAATGACAGGAATGGCTGGTGTCAGATAATTAATACCTGTGGAATAGGTAAATATAGAAACCCAAAATAAGAGTGCTGTCTTATTTTGAGAATATTTTGATTTAACTATAAGACTCATGAATTGAGCCAGCAAAAAAGTATGCGATAATCCTACAAGTCCATTTGCAATAATCAATTCCATTAATATACTTCTCCCTTCTCATACGTTCCTATCAAGAACCAAACGCAGTTTGAACCTTTCTTTTTAACTCTTCTATCATAGAGCCCGCCTGCTCTTTGGTCATCTCATCTTCTCCCAGAGTAAGAATCGTCTGTAAATAATTATTCATATCATGTCTGATATCTCGAAGCTTCTCATTCTGTTTATTCGCAAGCTGATAAGATTCATAATGATAATCCTGCTCTTTTTGCATTTCTTCCATGAGTGCTTCCTGTTCCTTCTTAGCAATATGGCTACGAAGAATCTCAAGGCAAAGATAATATTGAAAAATAGTGATCATCCCTGACACAACAGCCAACAACACAAAATGTCTGCTAACACCAGAAGAATCTAACAACACAACACATTTAAAGATGCCTAGTTCAAGAATCCCCAAAGCAAAAAAAGCACGAAATACCGGCATGTATTCTGGAGTTTTCTTTCGATAGCGTAACATCTCTGCAAAGACAACGAACACATAAAAAAGCATGCCATAAAGAACTCTAACCATAATCATCATTGGAGTAATTTCAAAAGAAGGCACATAACCATCGAAATAGAATGGAGCCATGACAATAATCATAACAATCTCAAAAAAACTAAGTAGAAAATAAAAAACAATTGCTTTTAATACACTCACGAAAAGTGGACCTTCAAGAACCCTACAATTCACAATGCTCAAGCAAACAACCCCAACCACAATCTTGATACCAGCACTATCTGGAGTCAGATAATTAATTCCCGTAGAATAGATAAACACAGCCATCCAATAAAAAAGCGTTGTTTTATGTTGAGAATATTTGGACTTTGAAAAGAGAGTAAAAAACTGTGCCATTAGATAGGTCTGAGAAAGTCCTGTAATAATATTTGCTACAATCAATTCCATCTGTTACATCTCCTCACCAACATCTGTCATATCTGGAACGAAAATAGTCGCAATAACCTGGTTTTCTTTTTCTTTCAATTCAAAATATCCCTGATACTTTTCTACAATACTCTGTATATTTTTAATTCCTCTTCCGTGAAGCTTTTCATTATTTTTCGTCGTAACCGGTGTACCCTTTTCATCTCTCTTAATCAATTCTTTACTTGAATTCGTCACTTTCGTTACGATATAATCACCTTTTTTACCGATTTTCACATACACTTTTGGATCATCTTCCACCATCTTTGCAGCATCAATAGCATTATCTAATACATTCATTAAAACACTGCATTTATCAATGTTCTTCATTGGGAAGAAGTCAATCTCATCTACATGAATATCCAAAGAAACACCTTCTTGCTTTGCTTCCTTCTTTTTAAGCAACAGAATCGTATTCAAAATTCTGTCGTAGCTGTAAAAATCCATTGTGAGGTCTTTCAATTCACTTTGAAATTTATCACAAAACTGCTTTGTCTTCTCGCTTCGATGCTCAAAATCTGTATGCAAAGAATCCTCTAAAGATTCAATTTCATTAAGAAGATGCTGTTTAATCTGCGCAATCTCTTCTTCCTTATTCAAAACCTGTTTTTCGTAGTTTTCTTTTAACCAGGTTGTCATCAATTCATTATGAATAGCAAGCTGCTCTTCTTTCTGTTTCATAATTCGTTTCATGTAAAAAATAATAAGCAAATAGCAAATGACAATCAAAATGCTTAATACAATCAGGCCAATAAATATTCTGCTATGGTCTTTATTCATACTCTGATATACAAAGAATCCGTAATAAATCCCCTGAATAATCAATGCAATTGAAAAAATAACAACTAAAACATTCTCTTTTTTTATACTCATAACTGTTCTCCAAAAAACTTAAATACTTTTTCTTTCGTTTCTGTAAGCTTCGTACGACTAATTGGAACCACCGTTCCATCAAGTAACACTAGTTCATTCTTTACGATCATTCGAACATGATTCATATTGACTAAAAAACTCTTATGGCACCATACAAATGGATATCCTATAAGGTCATCATTGAGTTCTTTCAGTTTCCCATAATATTCAAATGCTTCGTTTATCGTATGCAGCAGAATCTTCCTTCCATGACTTTCTGCATAAATAATTTCGTCCACAAATACTCTTTTCAAATTACCATTAATGGAGAAGCAAATAGACTTCTTCTTACTTTCCTGTAATCTCAAAACTGCTTTATCCATGGCACGGAAAAACTTCTCCTTTGTACATGGTTTTAAAAGGTAATAGATTGGATCCGCTTCAAAGGAATCTTCCACATATTCTGTATAACCAGAAATAAAGATTGTAAAACAGTTGGAATTAATCTTTCGTAGTTTTTTCACAATCTCAATTCCATTGCCATCTTCTAACTTAATATCCATCAAAACGATGACCTGTTCTTCTTGCGCCACATCCTCCATAAACCAGAGTACATCTTTTCCATGTAAAAAGCTGTGAATTTCTACCACTTCTTCCTTCATATACTCTTTGGTCCATGATTCTAATGTCTGTGCCATCAAACCATCATCGTCACAAATAATCACTTTCATAATTTTCACCCTGTTTCCAATTTTTTCATGCTATATACACAAAGAAAGTATAGCATTTTCAAGCAAAAGAAAAAAGCCATCGCGTACTTGCAATGGCTTAATTTTTTCTTATAATTTTATTATTTTACCAATCTTATAACATCTTTTCTAATGTAGCTCTGATTGCTTTGATAAAGCCTTCGGAGTTTACTGCATTAACATTAGGTAATGTTGTAATTAACGCTAAGTCTTTTGTCATAGTACCGGATTCGATTGTATCGATGGTAGCTTTTTCAAGCTTATCAGCAAATTCCATTAATTCAGGGATATTGTCTAATTCGCCACGTTTTCTTAAAGCACCTGTCCATGCAAAGATGGTTGCAACAGAGTTTGTGGATGTTTCTTCACCTGCTAAATGTTTGTAGTAGTGTCTCTGAACTGTTCCGTGTGCTGCTTCGTATTCATAGTAACCCTGAGGTGAAACTAATACAGAAGTCATCATAGCAAGAGAACCACATGCGGAAGAAATCATGTCGGACATAACGTCTCCATCATAGTTCTTACAAGCCCAGATAAATCCGCCTTCTGCTCTCATAACACGAGCTACAGCATCATCGATTAATGTGTAGAAATATTCGATTCCTAATTCATCAAATTTTTCTTTGTATTCAGCATCAAAGATTTCCTGGAAGATATCTTTGAATGTGTGGTCATACTTTTTAGAAATAGTATCTTTTGTTGCGAACCATAAATCCTGTTTTGTATCGATTGCATATGCAAAACAGCTTCTTGCAAAGCTTTCGATGGAATCATTCAAGTTATGCTGACCCTGGACCACACCAGGACCTGCGAAGTTGTGGATTAATTCTCTTACTTCTGTTCCATCTTCTGCTGTATAAACTAATTCAACTTTACCAGCTCCAGGAATCTTCATTTCAGAAGCTTTGTATACATCACCGTATGCATGACGAGCAATTGTAATAGGTTTTTCCCAGCAGGATACTTTTGGAGTAATACCCTTAACCTGGATTGGAGCTCTGAATACTGTTCCATCTAAGATTGCACGGATTGTACCATTAGGACTCTTGTACATTTCTTTTAAGTTGTATTCTGTCATACGAGCAGCGTTAGGAGTGATTGTTGCACACTTAACAGCTACACCGTATTTTTTAGTAGCTTCTGCAGATTCTACAGTTACTTTATCATCTGTATCATTACGATGTTCTAATCCTAAATCATAGTATTCTGTGTTTAAGTCAATGAATGGTGTTAATAATTCATCCTTAATAAACTTCCAAAGGATTCTGGTCATTTCGTCTCCATCCATTTCAACTAATGGAGTAGTCATCTTAATCTTATCCATAATTATATTCTCCTTTTATATTCCTATATATTTTATATTCGCGTCCGATTTCAAATCGAATTCTATTATACAATATGAAGGAGCATTTGTAAAATACTTCATGAATATTTTTAAAAAGTTTATTTTTTCGTTGATTTATGAATGATTTCATATATTTCAATTCAGTGAAGACGTTTCATATCCCATAACAGGAAGAGCGGATAACTGAAGGTTTTTGTCCCTTCACAATCATTTACAGCAATATTTTTCAAGGATGCTTTTATGCCAACTTCAGGCTGGTATTTTTTACAAAACTGTTTATAGCTTTTTGCCTGCGTTCGATCAGCTGCCTTCACTTCAATTGGGATGACTTTATTCCTGTCTTCTAAGATGAAATCTACCTCTGCTGTATTTCCAGAACGCCAGAAAAATATAGTTTCATACTGTGTACGTAATTCATTTAACACATAGTTTTCTGTGAGCGCACCTTTGTAATTTATAAATCGTTCATCATCAAACAAAATGGTTTCATAAGTAAGTCCTGATCTTCGGCATAACAATCCGACATCGCTCATATATACCTTAAAATACGTAGAATCAGCATTTGCAGATAATGGGACCTGAACATCACTAACTAATTCTAACATCGTAATTAAGCCGGCATTTTTAAGCCATTGCAAAGCAGCTTCTAATTCGTGAGCACGTTTTCCTTTTTTTACATGTGAAAATACAAATTTATTGTTTTCTTTCGCCAGCTGAATCGGAATCGAGTCCCAAATCATCCTAATTTTCTCGATTTCTTTTACCGGTGCATGTTTGGAAAAATCATCTGCATATCCAGCAAGAATTTCATCCTGAATTTCTTCTATCACAGTGAAATCATGGGATTCAATCCACTCTTGAACAACTTCTGGCATACCTCCGATCACATAGTATTCCTTGAGCAAACGTTTCATTCTATCAAAATACACTTCTGGAATTTCTCGTTCAACAGACCATCCTTCTAACAATTCTAAATACTGTTCTTCGCCACATGCCTGAACAAATTCTTTAAACGTCATCGGGTACATCTGCATACGATTCACTTTACCTACCGGAAATGAGATGTTTTCAGATTTTAATGCTACTCCGAGTAAAGATCCAGCACACACTACATGCAATTCTCTCATATTTTCACAAAAATACTTTAATGAGGTAATTGCCTTTGGGCATTCTTGGATTTCATCAAAAATAACCAAGGTTTTACCTGGTTCAATCTTTCGATTTTCTAATAATTCCAGTTCTTTCACAATTCGATTCACATCAAAATCATATTCAAATATTCCAGCATACTTGCTGCTGGATTCAAAGTTGATGTAGAGTACATCAGAAAATTCTTCTTCGCCAAACTGTTTTAAAATGTATGTCTTTCCACATTGGCGAACTCCTGTCAGCAATAATGGTTTTCTTCTTTTATTGTCTTTCCATGCCTTTAATTCAAAAATAATGTCCCTTTTCATAGCTCCCTATCGCCTCCACAACATTTTTCATAGGACTTTTGTTTGAATTATAACATTTTTCATAGGACTTTTGCAATAAATACAACATTTTTCATAGGACT
Source organism: Lachnospiraceae bacterium (assembly GCA_024403555.1). GTDB lineage: Bacteria > Bacillota > Clostridia > Lachnospirales > Lachnospiraceae > Fimousia. The sequence goes on from JAKSRP010000009.1 coordinate 22,891, forward strand.
TTTGTTTTTCAATAGCTTTATCAACAATCAAAGCTTCGTTTCTCTTTTGAGAAACTTCGCAATGCCGAACAGGGCCTTGCCCTAACAAAAAAAGACGACTGATATTTTCATATCAGCCGCCTTTTTGGGGAAACTTTATATAAGCAATTATCAATTCCTATCTTCTTTTTGGTGCCAAAGGCATATCCCATGCAAAATGATCTGTATGTAAAATGCTATGAGATTTGTGAGAAAGTGGTTCTCCAAAGTATTCTTCATAAGCCTTTAATACCGATGGATTCTCATGAGAAAAACGAAGCTGTGCGTTCTGGTCAAGGAAGTAGAGATTTGCTCCACGAACATTTGCAAGTTCCTGACCTTCATGGATTGGCTGTCCGCCACCACCTACGCAGCCGCCTGGACAAGCCATAACTTCTACGAAATGGTATTTTACTTCGCCACGCTTGATTGCATTCATAAGTTTTCTTGTATTTCCAAGACCACTTACAACTGCTACTTTTACTTCGATTCCGTTGATGTCAAATGTAGCTTCTTTCCAGCCTTCCATACCACGAACGTTAGCAAATGCATCTGCTTTTGGATTCTTGCCTGTTACAAGGTAGTATGCAGAACGAAGAGCTGCTTCCATAACACCACCGGTTGCACCAAAGATTACACCTGCACCTGTTCCAACTTTTAATGGATCGTCAAATGTGCCATCTGTTAATGTCTTAGGATTGATGTAATCTCTCTTGATCATACGATCAAGTTCTCTTGTTGTGAGAACTAAATCCACGTCATTTCCTGCAAATTCTTTGTAGTATAATTCCATTGTTCTCTCGCCCTTCTTAGCGGTGCAAGGCATGATGGAAATACAGAAGATCTTTTCAGGGTCAATTCCTAACTTATCTGCGAAATAAGTTTTGGTTGTTGCACCAAACATCTGCTGTGGAGATTTTGCAGTAGATAACTGTGGAACCATTTCTGGATACTGAGATTTGATGAAGCGGATCCATCCTGGACAGCAGGATGTAAACATTGGATATTTGTCAAGATCGCCTTCTGTCAATCTCTTTAAGAATTCATTACCTTCTTCCATGATTGTAAGGTCGGCTGTAAATACAGTATCAAATACATAATCAGCGCCCATCATACGAAGAGCTGTAATAATTTTTTCAACGGTTGCTTCTTCTCTGGATAATCCAAGAGATTCTCCCCATGCTGCACGAACAGCTGGAGCGATCTGAACAACAGTTACTTTATCTGGATCAGCAAATGCTTTGAAAGCTTTGCTTGTATCGTCACGTTCACTTAATGCGCCTACTGGACAGTGAGTGATACACTGACCACATAATGCACAGTCAGCATCTTCAATCTTACGGTTTAAAGATACGTCAACGTCTGTTCTGGAACCTGTATTTGCTACGTCCCAGATATTTAATCCCTGAACCTTTTCACAAATCTGTACGCATCGCATACATTTTACACACTTAGAGGAATCTCTCTGAAGTGGGAATTCAGGAGACCAAGGTTTTTTCACTACTTTCTGCTGGAAAGGAAGATCTACTAAACCTAAGTTGTTTGCAATATCCTGTAATGTACAGTTTTTGCTACGAACACAGGTTGCACACTTAAAGTCATGTTCAGAAAGAAGTAACTGAACCGTGTTCTTTCTGGATTCACGAACCTTAGGACTGTTTGTTAAGATTTCCATGCCTTCTTTTACTTCATTGTTACAAGCAGTGATTAATCTTCTTTTACCTACTAATTCAACTACACAAACTCGGCATGCACCGATTTCGTTGATATCTTTTAAGAAGCAAAGTTTTGGAATTTCAATACCAATTAATTTCGCTGCTTCCATAATTGTTGTACCATCAGGTACAGAGATCGCTTGATGATTAATTGTAATGTTTACCATAATGTTTCCCTTCCTCCTTTAAAGATTCCGTAACCGAAGTGGTCACAACGTAAGCACTTAGAAGCTTCCTGATAAGCTTCTTCTTTTGTCATGCAGCCTTCACAGCCTTCGAAGTCTTTCTTACGTTCGCAAGCTTCACGTTCTGGAAGTTCTACACGGCCACACTGTGGACGGTCATTTAATTCTGCTAATGGAATTTCAACGTCACAGCTGATTGTATGATGATATCCAAGATATTCATCAATGTTTGCTGCTGTTACCTTACCTGCCTGAATCGCACGGATTACGGTTGCTGGTCCTGTTGCACAGTCACCACCGGCAAATACACCTGGCATACCTTCGAAGGATGCGGTTTCATCTGCCTGGATGCGACCACGGCTTACTGGGAGACCAAATTTTGCAAATGGTTCAGATTCGATTGCCTGACCGATTGCTACGATAATGATATCGCAATCTAATAATACAGGATCTTCGGATGTAGCTTTTACGCTTGCACGACCGCCTTTGATCAAGCTGATCATCTGTGGCTGTACCCATAATCCTGTTACGTTATTATCTTCATCTTTTTCAATCTTAAGAGGTGCTTTTAAGGATACTAATTCTGCACCTTCCGCGATTGCTCCTTCAATTTCAGCTGGAAGAGCTGTCATATCAGCCATTCTTCTACGATAAACGATGCTTGTCTTTTCTGCACCAAGACGGATGGATGTACGAACCGCATCCATAGCCACGTTACCACCACCGATTACACATACTTTCTTGCCTGTGTAATCCATTTTGTTGCCGTAACCTACGTTACGAAGCATCTGTACTGCAGACATAACGCCATTTGCGTCTTCGCCTTCAATACCAAGTTTTCTGTCGGTATTAGCACCGATTGTTACTAATACTGCATCATACTGCTGCTGTAATTCTTCAATGGATACATCTGTTCCGATACGCTTTCCATGAACAACTTCTACACCAGTTGCAAGTACTGCATCGATATCTTCCTGTAATTTATCTTTAGGAAGACGATAGTTTGGAATACCATACATTAACATACCGCCAAGTCTTGGCTGCATTTCGTATACAGTAACCTGATGTCCCATTAACTGTAAGTAATATGCGGATGTAAGACCACCTGGGCCACCACCGATTACGGCTACTTTTTTGCCTGTAGATGGAGCGCATTCTGGTGGAGGAACGATACCTGCATTTTCTGTTGCTACTTTCTTAAGACCACGAATATTGATGGATGTGTCTTTCATGTTTCGACGACATCTAGCTTCACATGGATGTTCACAAATGTGTGCGCATGTTGTTGGGAATGGATTATCCTTACGGATTAAACGAACGGCATCAGCGTAACGACCTTCTTTTACTAATGCAATGTAACCCGGAATATCAACATGTGCAGGACATAAGGATACACATGGAACTGGAAGAGACATCTGTGCAATACATCTTCCGTTTGTAATGTGTTCAACGTAATCTTCTCTAAATCCCTGAACCCCTTTTAATACCATGTTTGCTGCTTCAAAACCGATTGCACAGTCTGCAGCCATTTCAATGGATTTTGCTGTTTTTTCAATTAAATCGATGTGCTTTAAGGTTGCTCTTCCTTCCAATACATCTTCAATTAAGTTTGCTAACTGACCAAGACCTACTCGGCAAGGTACGCATTTACCACATGTCTGAGCATGACATAAGCGTAAGAAAGAAAGTGACATATCGATAGGGCATAAGCCAGGTGGGCTGGCAGCGATACGATTTTCTACATCTTTATAAAGACTTTCTACTACTAACTGAGCACGATCTGGTGTCTGAATTGATAATCTACTCATAATACTTCTCCTTTCGAGTGTTACCGTAATTATAGTATTGTTCTAAAAAAAATACAATCTTCTGAGCCAAAAAACATCGTTAGTAAATTAACCAACAACGTCTGACAAATGGCTTATTTAAGCCATTTTTTAGTTCTCAGGACAACCAGGTATGGCACCATCCACCAACAATACAACCCCCAAATGATCCATAAATCCGTATTTGGGAAAGCACATATAATCCTAAGTTTTTCGCATGAATAAAGGCTTTTCTATGCAAAATTGTATTAATTTCTGTACATTACCAACAAGGCAAAAAAGACGGAGAAGACACATATGCATCTTCTCCGTCTGTCTTACTTTTCACGTTAAGTCAATAACTTGTCAAGAAAAAATTAGTTAAAACTAACCACTTTTATAACTTTATTAAATTAAGAGTCCAAGAATTTCATTGCTTCTAGCGATAAATTTTGTCATGCTTTCAGCATCCATTGGCTTGTTAGAAAGCTGTGCAAGATCATAAATATGTGCTGCAATTAGTTCACTGTGTTCACCTTCTGGATTTTCAAGTACATACTGAACAAGCTTGTTGTTACCATTTAACACTAAAGTTTCCCCACCAGTTGCACCAAACATAGCAGGATCCATACCTTCCATATTGTACATCTTCATCATTTCCTGAATACGTCTTGCATCTTCACTTAAGGTAATCATTGCAGATACAGACGCATTCTTGAATTTTTCAACTGCAACCTGAAGATTGTCCATGCCTACTGCCTTTTTGAAAACTTCAGAAAGCTTTTCTGTCATAGATTTGATTTCTTCTTCGTCAGCTTCTTCTTTTAAGCTGTCAGCAACATTCGCATCGATACGAAGGAATTTCACATCCTGATTTGCTCCTTCAAGGTGTGTGATAAATGCATTGTCGATGTTATGTGTTAAGTAAACTGCGTCCATGCCCTGTTCTTTGAACATGTTGATGTACTGAGACTGCACTGTTTCATCGGTTACATAAAATACAGTGTTCTCATTCTGGTCTTTTGCTGCTTCTAAATACTCTGGAAGAGTTACATATTTCTGTTCTAAATTCTTAAAGAGGATAAAGTTTTTCATCTTCTTATTGAATTTTTCATCTTTTAAGCATCCAAATTTGATAAATGGACTGATATCATCCCAGTATTTTTCGTAGTTTTCTTTATCTACTTTACACATACCGGAAAGCTTGTCTGCCACTTTCTTTGTGATATAATCAGAAATCTTCTTTACAAATCCATCATTCTGTAAAGCACTTCTTGATACATTAAGTGGAAGGTCTGGACAGTCAATTACTCCCTTTAAGAGCATTAAGAATTCTGGAATAACTTCCTTGATATTATCTGCGATAAATACCTGATTGTTATATAACTTGATCGTTCCCTCAATGGATTCATATTCGTAGTTGATCTGAGGGAAATATAAAATACCTTTTAAGTTAAATGGATAATCCATGTTAAGGTGAATCCAGAATAAAGGTTCCTTAAAGTCCATAAATACTTTGCGATAGAATTCTTTGTAATCGTCATCGCTGCATTCATTAGGATGTTTTGCCCAGAGAGGTACTGTATCATTGATTGGTGCAGGAGCAGCTTTTTCTGCGATTTCTCCTTCTGCTTCACCATCTTCATTTACTTCTGGTTCTTCAATTTCCGGTTCAACCGCATCTACATTTGTGAAATAAATCTCTTCTGGCATAAATGCACAATATTTATTTAAGATTTCTTTTACACGGTATTCATTGGCAAATTCTGCGCTGTCTTCGGAAAGATATAATGTAATTTCTGTTCCGCGGTCTTCTTTATCGCCATCTGCCATGCTAAATTCTGTACCGCCATCACATTCCCAGTATACTGGTACAGCATCTTCTTTATAAGAACGAGTCTTGATTGTCACTTTGTCAGCTACCATAAATGCTGAGTAGAAACCAAGACCAAAATGACCGATAATCTGATCTTCATTCGTCTTGTCTTTGTACTTATCTAAAAAGTCTGTCGCACCGGAAAATGCAATCTGATTGATGTATTCTTCTACTTCATCTGCAGTCATACCAAGACCGTTATCTACTACCTGGATTGTTTTTGTTTCAGGGCTTACGATAACTTCAACCTTATACTGATTGCCTTCTGGTTCTTCAAATTCACCGATCATGTCTAATTTGCGAAGCTTTGTGATTGCATCACATGCATTAGATACAAGTTCACGAAGAAAAATGTCATGATCTGAATATAACCATTTCTTAATAATTGGGAAAATGTTTTCACTGTTGATGGATAAACTACCTTTTTTATTTGCCATAGCTTATGCCTCCTTCTATCTTTAATCTTTCATTTTATTCTATAATAAGTAGAACACTGATTCTGCTAATGAATATATTAATACCAAACATTGTAAAAGTCAACAAAAAATTAGCACTCTGCTACTCAGAGTGCTAATAATCATTGAATCCTCGTACTTAATATTTTCTTCTGCTTAAAATACTTCACAATCATCTCTTCCCATAGATGCTCTAAAGATTTATCCAGGGTAAATGTTTTTAAGGAAACTCCCGTTGTACAGATGAGCTTTCCATCCTTGAAACGGATGTTTAAAAAGAGTCCTCTTACGTCTTCCGGACGATAAGCAATATTATGATTGATCATCATGGATTCTACATTTTTTGGTGACTGCATCAAAATAATCTGCATATCAGCAGGCGTTTTCTTCCCGCGAATCATAGAAAAGATAATCTGCTTTTGTTCATCCCATCTGGCATAGCTTCGATTTTCTAACAGCTCTTTTTCATCCTGGTCAAAAAAGTCAAGGTTTAAGCTTCCGTCAACCACATATGATACGGACATATGGATTTTGGCTTCATAGAGGAGAAAACCATCAAAGGTTTTCTCCGAAAAAAGCTGTATCATAAATTGTTTAATATCTTCTATTTGTAATGCTAACATCAACGATCTCCTGATGACTTTATTTTTATCGGCTCATTGCCTGACTCTTTGCACCTAAAGTGATATTTAATGTTTTATCTTTATATTCTCCAGTCTGAGTCTGACGTTTTACTTTGACTTTTGCCTTTGTTCCAGCTTTCTTCTTAGAAAGCATCGCCTGAAGAGATTCCATGTTATTGATTGCCTTACCATCAAATTCAACTAACACATCCCCTGCTTCCATACCACATTTCTGTGCTGGAGAACCACTCATGATTTCACGAATGTAAATTCCTTTTGGCATGTCGTAAGCTGCTGCCATTTCCTGCGTAATATCTGTTCCAGTGATACCCATATAAGCCTGTTTAGATTCTGGAATTGTCTCTTCATTGATCAAATTCTTGATAATTGGATATGCTGTATTGATTGGAATTGCATACCCCATTCCTTCTACTTCTGCTGCAGAGAATTTCACTGTATTGATACCAATCAGCTGTCCAGAACTGTTCAATAATGCTCCTCCACTGTTACCAGGATTGATTGCCGCATCTGTCTGAATTAAGGTCATTGTTTTATCTGTAAGCTCAACTTCACGATTTACTGCAGAAATATAACCTCCGGTTACGGACTGTCCATATCCAAGAGCATTTCCAATTGCGATTGCCTGTTCCCCAACCTTTAAAGCATCAGAATCTCCAAGAGAGATAATTTTAATAGCTGCAAGAGTCTTATCAGATACTTCACTAAGCGGTACCTGCACCACTGCAAGGTCTGCATCACGGTCTGTACCTTTAATTTCTGCAGTTGCATTTGTTTCATCACAGAAACCGACACCAAGAGATTTGGAGCTTTCTACTACATGATTGTTGGTTGCTACATAAATATACTTTTTATCTTTTCCAATGATGATTCCAGAACCACTTCCCTCTGTCTCCTGGGTTGTTTCTCCGAAGAAAAAGCTGTTTGAAGTTGTCTGGTAAATACCACTGATGGATACAATGGATGGAAGCACACTCTCAGCAACGGTTGTCAAATCTCCTGCGGCACCTCCAGATGGTTTCACAGATGGTGTCTGTGCTAATTGTGTTGCTCCGCCACTAGAAAAACCAGCTTTTCTCATACCATAAGATACCCCATTAAATGCTGCTCCAGCCACTAACCCGAACACAAGACCATAAGCTGCTACTCGTGCAAGCTTTTTAAGGAAGGACTCTCTCTTTTGTTTCTTCTCACTTAATTCTTCAGGATCTGGCAGCGGTGAATAAATCGTTCTTTCAGGAAATGTTTCCTCCTGTTCTTGCTGCTCCTGCTGTGCTTTTCGATAGCTGTAGTGGTAAATGGAATCTTCGTTTTCGGATTCTTCTACCGGTGTTTCAATTACTTCATCGTTTATATTAGTTTCATAAATGTCACTCATAATGTTTCCCCTTTCGTTTTTTTCATCTTAACAAATAAATGTGTAAATATTATGAACATTTAAAATAATATTAATCATTTTCCATTGTTTCTCGCATAAATATATTGTAGAATTATAAAGCAGAAAAATCAAGTGAGGTAAGAACCATGGCAAAGCGAGACTTCGAATATTATCAAAATAAATACGGTTCTGGTAGTTCTGGCAATTCCAAAAAAGTGAAATCAAGAAAGAAAATAAATGAAAAAAAAGTTGCTCCGAAATCGAACAGACCAACCAAATCCGTTGAAGCGCCAAGAAATAGTAAAAGTGTGAAACCCGCTCCAAAGAGTCAGCCGAAAAAATCAGGCGGTTCTATCAAGGTGAACACGAAACCAAAGAACACAGACAGAAAGAAACCAAGAAAAAAGAAGAGAAAGATTTCCTGCATGGGTGTGTTATTATCCCTTCTTTTGGTAGTGATTATTATCGCAGGCGGTGCATTTGCTGCAGTGAATAAGTTTGCAGATTCTTATATTAATCAGATCGTCACAACACCTCTTGATGAGAGTAAATATCCATTGATCACGGTTAATGAAGATAAGAACATGAAACATTATACAAACATTGTACTCTTTGGTATTGATACCCGTGAAGAGAACATTCAGAACATCAATACACGTTCTGACTCAATCATCATCGTGTCCATCAATAACAAAACCAATGAGGTTCAGCTTACATCCGTTTATCGTGATACGGTTTGCAGTATGAATGGTGTTTATACTAAGATTGCCCACGCTTATGCGAATGGCGGTCCATCTCTTGCAATCAGCACCATCAACCGTAATTTAGATCTTAATATTTCACAATATGCGACGGTAAACTTCAAGGTAATGGCGAATATCATCAATGCCATCGGCGGATTAGAGCTTGAGGTTGAAGCTGATTTTATTGCTGATTTGAATAAGTACATCAAAGAAGTGAATAAACTCTGTGGTGGTGATTCACCAATTTTTGAACAGGCAGGAACCTACAATTTAGACGGAAATCAGGCAGTTGCCTATGCTAGAATCCGTCATAATCAGAATGGTGATTTCTCCAGAGCAAATCGTCAGAGAATTGTATTAAAAGCCATCGAAAAGAAAGCGAAAAAAGAACCATTACAGTTCATGGAAGCATTAAAAGATGTACTTCCACAGATTCAGACGAACATGACTCATAAGGATTTAAAACATATGATGTTCAAAGCCTTAAAGTATAACATTGTAGGTCAGCAAGGTTTCCCTGAAGACAGAAAATTTGGACGTGTTCGTGGCATGTCCGTGAACGTACCAACTACTTTAGAAGAGAATGTAGTAGAACTTCACAATACGTTGTTCGGTACAGAAAACTATCAGGTTAGTGAAGAATTATCCAAGATCAATCAAAAGATCATTTATCAGTCTGGATTACAGTAGACATGATAAAGAAAATGCCGAGAAGCAAATCGCTTCTCGGCTATTTTTATACTTCATTTTTCAATTATTTATTCGTCTCGAGTATCATCCTGAGCGTCATCTTCATCGCCACTGCCTGTCATATAGATCCGTACCTGAATTTGGGGACTCTCCTTTACGACTAATCCAGCCACCGGTAAAAGCTTCAATTCAAGATTATATTCCCCTTCTTTTAATCCAGACACATCAATTGTCGGCTTAATGGTTGCAACAGACAGGCTTGTCTGTGAATCTAAGGTTCCAGTAAATCGAAGAGTAACTGACTTGTCTAAAAATACAACACTCATATCCTGGGTTTTGCCATCAATATAGATATCCGATGCGGCAACTTCGAGCTCGTGCTGGGCTTCTTTATTGATTGTAATATTCACCTTAAATACCAAATCAGGATCTAAAAAGCTCACCCCTTTTGGAATTTTTAATGAGGATGCTTTGAATTCTTTTATAATAGAATCTTTGGCATCTTCTACCGATATTTCCGGAAGAATTAGTTCTTCCATTTGATTCAGGGCATCTTTTTTGCCTTTTAGCTGAACCGTTGATGGACTACACTCCGTTAAGGCAATCTGATATCCTTCCGCCGGATTACCTTCCGTCCTTACTCTGACCGGAATACTCTTAGATTGTCCAACAACAATCTTTATAACAATCTTATTCACACTAAATTCCCAGTCCTGAGTTTTTAATTCTTCTCCATTCTTATCATAACAAGCTGGTATCTTCTGGGTATTGATATCTTTCGTCGCACCAGAAACATCCACCATAACCTTAGCCAATACAACTTTTGTCACTTCACTTTGCGGGCCAGTGATCATGATTGCATTCGGTGTAGCAATCGATTCGCCAACAGAGTAACCAACCTCTGGCTTTCCTTTCATGTCAATCTCAACCGGAACCTTCACGGTCTCCGCTTTTTCTACATGAAGCACCATCGTCTTATCATTATTATTCATAATCGTTATATCATTGGCATATTTTTTTGAAACGATATGAATAGGGACAGCATTCACAGAGGATAACTCTGAAAAATCTGCATAAACCTCAAAATCTGATTTCTTAATTTTATCAACAATGGATTTTTTCCCTTTAATTGAAAATGATACCTGACTTCCTTCAACTACACGATAGCACATCCCCTGATCTGTCAGAACATTCTCATTTCTGATTGTAACATCTATACTACTAAACGTTCTTGTACTATCCGGATCATTCGCATTAATGATCAGCATCCACAAACACACCGATAGAATAACAGACAGCAGACGAAGTGCCAAATTACTTGAAAGAATGCGATTAATTGTTCTTTTCATTCTTACTCTTTCCTTTCCATAATTTGAATTTTTTCGTATTATCTTCTGTCTGAAGCTTCAGAATCTGAAGGTGCTTTTTAATCTGGTTCTGGTCAAGTCCACGATAAATCTTCCCATTTTTCGCAAGGGAAATATCTCCTGTTTCCTCAGAAACAATCAATGTAATACTGTCTGATATTTCACTAACGCCAATGGCAGCTCGGTGTCTTGTTCCTAATTCTTTCTCAATCTGCATATTATCGGAAAGTGGAAGATAACAGGTCGCCGCTGCAATACGATTATTTTTTACCAAAACTGCCCCATCATGAAGTGGAGTGTTATGTTCAAAAATATTGATGAGCAGCTGAGAACTGATCTTGGCATCTACCGGAATTCCGGTTCGCTCAATCTCATCTAGTTTATCATTCTTTTCAAATACAATAAGGGCACCGGTTTTTACCTTTCCCATATCTACACAGGCTTTTGCAATTGCCTGAATACTTCGGTCATCAAATTGTTCTTCTGATTTTGCATTATCCTCCAAAGTGAAATTCAAAAGATCCGAAAAGATATTTCTTCGGCCAAGCGATTCTAACGCTTTACGAATTTCCGGTTGGAAAATGATAATCGCTGCAGTAATACCGATATTTAAAATACCGGATAAAATCCACATAATCATATGAAGCTGTAACACCGAAGCGATAATGGTAAAGACAATCAATACCATAATCCCTTTGAATAAACTCCAGGCTCTGGTGTTATGAATATAGCGAATCAGCTCATAAATAATTACACTTACAATAATGATATCAACAATATCATTCGGGCGGATTACCGGCAACGAAAACATACTCAGATAGTTTTGTATATTAATCCAAATACTTTGCATACTATAATACCTGCCTATTCTTTATTACGTTCTCGAAAACGAATCAGACCTTTTTGCTGTCTGGCAATAGTCTTAACATTTACATTCTCTTCAGAAACCTTTACCTTTGGAACTGCTTTGACATAGTAAAAATATTCATCATCCTCAAATTCGAGAATTTCTGAACGGCTATAATCAAGAACCACTCGATAAAACTGTAAAAGTTCCATAACAGCAGAAGAAATAATCATGGTAATGATTACGTTCCATATGTTGCTGCTTAATTCAAAGAAGAAACATCCATACATATATAAAACTGCATAGACGATCGCTGCAATCGGAACAGATAAATACCAGGAATAATTAAATCTCATACGGGAAATCTGACGTGCTAATACAGCAATAACTGTCATAACAACTAAGCAGACAACCATCTCTTTGTTCTCTACCATCGTATCAATGATGCATTGATACATCGCAGTTCCGGTTGATGCAAGTTCAAAAGCCTTCATAGCACCATTTAAGGATGTAAGGAAATAATAAATCACAATTCCCGCAAGCATAGGGGCAATACCAAGCACCCCACAGTTAATTCCTACATAAAGTGGTATCATCGCCGAAAGCGGAGTCGGCAGTAAGATAAATGTAAGCAAAGCAATATATCCATATTTTGTAAAGTTTCGATTATATACACCATAAAAGAGGATTACCCCAAACAGAAAAAGGAGAGATACATCAATGGTATACGTCGACAAATAGTACATGCACAAAAGAATGAATACCGGATAGATATAAGCAAATGGAATAAATGAGCAGGCAATTGCTGCAATGATTGCCACATGCTTTCCCTGCATAGTATCAGAAGCCCCAAAAATATTGCTGAGTGATACTAAGGTCAGTATCATAATCAGAAACTTCCCAAGAATACGCATAATCTGGCTTCTTCGATCAATCAGGCTATTGAGTTTTTCTCTAAGACTAAATACTTTCTGCATCCAGTTCTTCCTCCAGTTTCTTCTTCAAATCCTTTGGCTTTGTATCCTCCGGTTTTGCCTTGGTTTCATATTCAAAATACAATCGGTTCAGATTTTTCTTATATTCCTTCACACGTGGCATAGCTTCGTCATAATCCTTCTGAGCACGATTGTAGGTAATCATCGCATTAATCACTATAAACAGGATATAAAGGCCAATCAGGATAAATCGATAATAATTCGTCTCCTTCTGAGCAATAAGCGGCACCACATATTGCATCAGTAAAAGCATCGCAAGCCCAACAACCATCCAGAAAAAGACACTACTAACGACGATACTTTTTAATACTTCTATTCTAATATATTGTTTTTTATGATATTGACTAAGATCTAAGTCTTTTGTTCCTTCACCAGCTTCATAAATTGCCATCTTAGTCATAAGCTTTACGCGTTCTTCACTAATCATCGTAAGGCTCCTTCTTCAAACTTCTTCAAATACTTCTATTCATTCTAAGGGAAAGACTTTTCCCCTAAATTATATTATAGCATATCTCTACTCTTTTGGATTAAAAAAAAGAGTTTCGCAAGCGAAACTCCTTTCCTCATCATTTGTTCTTTATAACGGTTTCCCATAAAAATCAATGATTTTGTTCTTTGTATCATGATAACGCTGCTTACTGATTGGAATGCTTGTTCCATCGAGTAATTCGATCGCTTTCGCATCATAGCTTCGAAGATACTCAAGATTCACGATATAGCTCTTGTGACATCTTGCAAAAGAATCCCCTTCTAACTGATGCTCTAAATCACTGATTTTACCATAATACTCAATTACTTGATTTTTGCAAATCAAACGAAGCTTACGGACAGAACTTTCTGCATAAATGATTTCATCTAAGAAAACACGAATAACCTTCTTTGATACATTCACAAAGATGCATCTTCTCTCATCCATGATCACTTCATTCTCACCGTTTTTAATTATCACCCTCATGTTATATACTCCCTTTTTTCAACTACTTCTTATATTTTACAGTATATGGAAATATATGTAAAGATAACTATCTACAAAAAACTGTTCTTTATTTTATACATTATAATAATCTATCATTTCATGCTATTCCATAAACAATGGTGTGGAGTAATAACGATCACCACTGTCTGGTAATAAAGCAACAATTGTTTTACCCTTATTTTCCGGACGTTTTGCAAGTTCGATTGCTGCGAAGAATGCTGCACCAGAGGAAATACCAACTAACACACCTTCTTTTTTTGCAATCATCTTGCTTGTTGCAAATGCATCGTCGCTGTCAATTGGAAGTACTTCATCATAAATTTCAGTATTTAATACAGATGGAACAAATCCTGCACCAATTCCCTGAATCTTATGTGGACCTCCTTTTCCTGTAGAAAGTACTGGAGAATCACTTGGTTCAACAGCTACAATCTGAATGTCTTTGTTTTGTTCTTTTAAATATTCGCCAACACCAGTTAAGGTACCGCCAGTACCTACGCCAGCTACAAAGATGTCTACATTCCCTTCTGTATCTCTCCAGATTTCAGGGCCTGTTGTTGCTTTATGAATCGCAGCATTTGCAGGGTTGTCAAACTGAGCAGGAATAAAGCTTCCTTCAATAGAAGCAGCTAATTCTTCTGCTTTTTCAATCGCACCTTTCATTCCACGGGCACCTTCTGTTAATACGATTTCAGCACCATATGCCTTTAAGATGTTACGTCTTTCTACAGACATTGTCTCAGGCATCGTTAAAATCATCTTATATCCTTTGATAGCCGCTACGGTTGCAAGACCAATACCCGTATTGCCGGAAGTTGGTTCAATAATTGTAGCACCTGGCTTTAAGATGCCTCTTTTTTCTGCATCTTCAATCATTGCAAGTCCAATACGGTCCTTTGCACTTCCAGCCGGATTAAAATATTCTAACTTTGCAACAACCCTTGCTTCTAATCCTAATTCTTCTTTAATATTGCAAAATTCCACAAGCGGAGTATTGCCAATTAATTCTATTGCACTATTATAAATCATTTTCTATTCCTCCTTTTTATAAATATCATGGATATTCATACCTAAATACTATTATATCATAGGAATTTCGCTCTTTGTATGAAACTTTATACAATTTTCTTTCATTTTTAAACCAATATGATTCTATTTCTTTATTTATTTCAATGTTTATGAATTTTTCTTGACCGAATATTTCATTTCGTGTATAGTCTCAAATGTGAAAAGCAAAGGCGCTTAAGGATATCCATTCTTAGGTGCCTTTTCATTTTTCTTTTGAGTTATATTATTAGGAGGATAAAACTTATGACAACAAATGAAGTATTACAAATTGTAAACGAGAACCTGTTTGCCGTATGGTTCTTGATCGGTGCAGCACTGGTATTCTGGATGCAGGCTGGTTTCGCTATGGTTGAAGCTGGTTTTACACGTGCGAAGAATGCCGGAAACATTATTATGAAAAACCTGATGGACTTTTGTATCGGTACCGTCGTTTTCATTTTAATCGGTTCTTCCCTTTTATTAGGAGAAGATTTCATCGGATTTATTGGTAAGCCTGGCTTTGATATCTTTACAAGCTATGCAAACTTCGATTTCTCTGGTTTTGTATTTAACTTAGTTTTCTGTGCAACAACCGCAACAATCGTATCCGGTGCCATGGCAGAACGAACAAAATTCTCATCCTACTGTGTTTATTCTGCGATCCTTTCCGCAATCGTATATCCAATTGAAGCACATTGGACATGGGGTGGCGGCTGGTTAGCTCAGATTGGTTTCCACGATTTCGCTGGTTCTAACTGTATTCATATGGTAGGTGGTACTGCTGCTTTAATCGGTGCAGCAATCCTTGGACCTCGTATTGGTAAATTCACAAAAGACAAATCAGGCAGTGTTGTTAAAGTCAATGCGATTCCTGGTCACAACTTACCACTTGGTGCTTTAGGTGTATTCATCTTATGGCTTGGCTGGTATGGATTTAACGGTGCTGCTGCAACAAGCGTTCCACAGCTCGGATCCATTTTCTTAACAACTACCGTTGCTCCTGCAGTTGCTACTGTAGTATGTATGATCTTTACATGGGTAAAATACGGTGCACCTGACGTTTCCATGTGTTTAAATGCATCTCTTGCAGGTTTAGTTGCAATCACTGCTCCATGTGACGTAACAGACTGTGTTGGTGCAACCATCATCGGTGCTGTTGCCGGTGTGTTAGTCGTATTTGGTGTATGGTTCTTAGATAACGTATTACATATTGATGACCCTGTAGGTGCCGTAGCAGTACATTTCTTAAACGGTGTATGGGGAACTCTTGCAACTGGTTTATTTGCAACAAATACAGCTCCTGGTTATTCCATCGCAAACAAAGCCGGCGAAGAAATTACTGGTTTATTCTACGGTGGTGGTTTTGAATTATTAGGACTTCAGATTATTGGTCTCGTTGCTACTATGGCATGGGCTGCAGTCACAATTACTATCGCATTCTACCTCATCAAGGCTACTCTTGGTCTTCGTGTAGAAGCTGAAGAAGAAATCCTTGGTCTTGATATCACTGAACATGATCTTGCAAGCTCTTATGCTGACTTTGCACTTGCTTCTAACATCAACAACTTCTCTTCCGGAATGATTGCTGATTTACCTGAAAATCCGGTACCAATCGATGAAGCAGTTCCTGTGGAACTTAAGAGTGAAGGTCTTGCTGCAACAGATGTTCCAACTGGCTTAACTAAGATTACAATTTATGCTAAACAGAGCAAATTTGATGATTTAAATGCTGCTATGACAGCAATCGGTATCACTGGTATGACAGTTACAAACGTTTTAGGCTGTGGTGTACAGCACGGACGTGTCAGCAAATACCGTGGTGTTGACATGGCTATGAACTTAATTCCTAAAATTCAGGTTGATATCGTAGTTGCAAGCATCGATCCAGCGAAAGTAATCGCTGCTGCGAAAAAAGCGCTTTATACAGGTAATACCGGCGACGGTAAGATTTTTGTATACAACGTAGCAAATGCAATCCGAATCAGTTCTGGCGTTGAAGGAAAAGAAGCTTTGGATAATTATTACTGGTAATATTTTTATCTACATATTAATACTGACCAGATTGCGAATGATTCGCAATCAAAAAACCCCTGTCACCGAAGTGACAGGGGTTTTATCATTTTCAAGATATTTCTTAAAGCATGTGTGCTCTTAATTCTTCTCCACTAAGTGGGCTTAAATCAGCTGGTGCAATATCAAATACTGTCTTGCAGCCTGTTACGCCTGCCTGGCTTAATTTGTAAGCTGCTCTTGCGTAAGCAATGAGTACGGAAGATGTGAATTCTGGGTTGGAATCTAATTTTAAGCTGTATTCGATGACATGTTTGTTCTGATCGTTCCAGCCTGTTGTGCCTGTACGGATAACAGAACCGCCATGAGGAATACCTGCATGGTTCGCCTGAAGTTCTTCTTCTGTGATGAAGTTTACTGTTGTATCGTAATCAGAGAAGTAGTTAGGCATTGTAACGATTTCTTTTTCGATTCTGGCAAGGTCAGCGCCTTCTTCTGCTACTACATAACATTCTCTTGTGTGTTTTTCACGTGTTGTAAGTTCTGGATTTTCACCGTTTCTTACTGCTTCTAAAGCTGCTGGTACAGGAACTGTGTACTGTCTTGCATCTTTAACACCTTTGATACGACGGATTGCATCGGAGTGACCCTGAGAAACACCTTTGCCCCAGAATGTATAGTCATGTCCACCAGGTAAAATGCAGTTTGCATATACTCTGTTTAAAGAGAACATACCTGGGTCCCAGCCTACAGAGATGATACCGATTTTGCCAGCTTCTTTTGCTGCTGCATCAACATTCGCAAAATGTTCTGGAATTCTTGCATGTGTATCAAAAGAATCGATTACGTTGAAGTTCTTAGCAAGTTCAGGTGTCTGAACAGGAAGATCTGTTGCAGAACCACCACAAAGAACCATAACATCGATTTCATCTTTCATTGTTAAAACGTCATCTGCAGCAATTACTTTTACGCCTTCTGTCTGGATTGTTACAGTTGCTGGATCTCTTCTAGTAAATACTGCTACTAATTCTGTGTCAGGATTGTGCTTGATTGCACATTCAATACCTCTACCGAGGTTACCATATCCGAAAATACCAATTCTAATTGCCATTTCTTTGTCCTTTCTATAATTATCCTTCAAATTTTCAAATTTCCAATCCATTATATACCAATGTTTCTTGCAATGCAATAACTAAGACCTTGCAGTTTCCATGCTTTTTTGTGCTATAATAAGGACAGAATAGATTTTTTTGAAAGAAGGTTGATTACTATGATGCATGCAAAGAACATTTCTGCCCAGGAAGCTTTAGTTAAATTAAAAAAAGGCAATGAGCTTTATTTAGAATCCACTACACCTATCGGTAACATCTCAAGACAGTTAAGAATGCACACCACAACAAATGGCCAGCATCCTTATGCCATCATCATTACCTGCTCTGATTCCCGTGTCATTCCGGAAAATATTTTCTCTGTCGGTATTGGTGATTTATTCGTCATTCGTGTTGCAGGTAATGTTATCGATGATCATCAGCTCGGAAGTATTGAATATGCGGCAGATCATCTTGGTACTCGTCTCGTTGTAGTTCTCGCTCACACTCTTTGCGGTGCAGTTGATGCTGCAATCCACCATGACCCAGATGGCTACATCAAATATATTACTGACGACATCAGTGAAGCCATTGGCGATGAAACTGATGATTACAAGGCAACCTGCTTAAATGCAATCCACAGTGTTGGCCTCATTGAAAAGAATATCGACATCCAACACATGGAAGAAGAAGACGGATTAATGGTTCTTCCAGCCGTTTATCATATCGATAGTGGATTAGTTGAATGGATTTAGTCAAAAAAAGCAGGAACATCGTACGTTCCTGCTTTTTTAATCTATGTAACCTTTTCTCTCTTTAATCTATGTAAACGTATGCTTTTAGTCGTAAAGTACGACTCTGGCTTCATACGGTTTTAGAATGCCAAGCTTGTGGTCTTTGTAATTGCTGATTAATTCATTTGCAACCACATCTTCTCCATCCAAGTCATAATCTGCAAATAAGGAGCAGGCCACTTCTTCTTTTGTATAGTTACATGCAACCACCAGTTTCTGATTGCCAAGCACTCGCTCGTAAGCATAAATATTCGGATGGTTCGGTAATAACACGTTGTATATTCCATACACAACGATTGGGTATTCATGACGAAGCTTAATTAGCTTCTGATAATAGTAGAATACGGAATCCGGATCTGCAAGTTCATTTTCTGCATTGATTTCTTTGTAGTTTTCATTCACAGAAATCCAAGGTGTACCTGTCGTAAATCCTGCGTTTTCGCTGTCATTCCACTGCATTGGTGTTCTTGCATTGTCTCGGGAGATTTCTTTTAAATATCGAATCATCTCTTCCGCTGTCAAAATACCATTGTCAACATACTGATGATACGCATTGATGCTTTCGATGTCACGGTAATCTTCTAATGATTCGAAGTGAGCATTTGTCATGCCAAGCTCTTCTCCCTGATAAATATATGGTGTTCCTTTCATCATATGGAGTAATGTTGCTAACATTTTTGCAGATACTTCGCGGTATTCTTCGCTGTCATTTCCAAAACGAGATACGACACGTGGCTGATCATGGTTATCAAAGAATAAACTGTTCCATGCTTTTCCTTCTAAGGTGGTCTGCCATTTTGTGAGAGACTTACGCAATGCTTCAAGTGGTGGCTTCTTGTCGGTCCATTTGCCGATTTTGCCTGGAACTAACTCTACGTGTTCGAACTGGAAGATCATATTTAATTCGCTTCCGTCCTGGTTAGCAAATAATTCTGCCTCAGATACAGGGATATTACCGGTCTCGCCAACTGTGATAAGGTCGTATTTTGATAAGACTTCTTTGTTCATCTCCTGTAAAAATTCGTGAACTCTTGGTCCACAGGATACATATGGGCTGAAATCACCGTAAAGTCCATCTCGAACGATGCCATCTGCATAGGACTGATCCTTGGAAATCATAGAGATGACGTCCATTCGAAAACCGTCAATTCCTTTTTCACACCACCAGTTCATCATGTCATAAACTTCTTTACGCACAACTGGATTTTCCCAGTTAAGATCTGGCTGTTTTTTAGAAAAGCAGTGGAGATAGTACTGATCGGTAGTTTCATCATATTCCCATGTAGAGCCGCCAAAAGATGCACCCCAGTTATTTGGTTCTTTTCCATCCTTGGCATCTTTCCAGATATAATAATCTCGATAAGGATTTTCTTTACTCTTTCTACTTTCCACAAACCATGCATGCTCATCGGATGTATGATTTACTACAAGGTCCATAACCATCTTAAGACCAAGGCTATGTGCCTTATCAAGCATGCGGTCAAAGTCTTCCATAGTTCCAAAATCTGCCATAATATCCTGATAGTCAGAAATATCATATCCATTGTCATCATTTGGTGACTGATAAACAGGGGATAACCAGATAACATCTACCCCAAGTTTTGCTAAATATTCTAAATGATCTGTGATTCCATTGATGTCTCCAATACCATCACCATTAGAATCTGCAAAGCTACGTGGATAAATCTGATACACGATGGATTCTTTCCACCATGCCTGCTTTTCTGTGATCGCTGTCATAATTTCCCTCCATATGACTGTATAAATAAACTTCTTTTTCTCTTTACATTAATTATACCTGTCTACTACAAAAATGCTCCTATTATTCTGACTATTTATTACGGTATTTTGACTATTTAATCAGATTTTCTGTTATAATAATAGAAATAATTCAGAAAAAGTTTCAGAGTCAGAAAATACTTCGCGAATTAATATAAGCTTATAATAATAGGGAGGAACGATTATGGACACAAATCAAAGACAATTAAAGGAACAAAAGCTTCATGGACATGCCGGATTTGCCTGTGCCGGCTATATCGCAGACTATCATCCTGAATCACCAAAAGCTTGTGATGTTCCTTATCATTGGCATGATGAGTTAGAGATTATCTATATTAAGAAGGGAACATTTACTTACCAGAAGAATGTTGATGCCGAAATCATCGATGAAGAATGCTTCTTATTAATCGGTGCAGGTAATCTTCACAAACTCTATTGTGAACAGGATTACCATGAAGAAGCCGTTGTATTTTCCCCAAAGCTTCTCGAATTTTCCTATGAAGACCGTGCAATGCGAAAGATTTTGAATCCTTTTATCAACAATCAGCTTCATTTTCCAGGAAAAATCACAAAAACAGATCCTCTGTTTGAACCATTTAAGGCAGAATTCAATCAGATTATTGAAGTTTTTCAAAAAGAAAATGAGAAAAACAGCGATCAGTTCAACGCAAATCACGCATTTTCCCAGTTGCTGATCAAGACTTCACTTCTTCGTATATTGGGATTGTTATATGCCAGCGGCCGCTTTTCCGAGGAAGTACCTGCCAACGAACAGCATATTGAACGAATGAAGGTCATTCTCTCTTATATAGAAACACATTATTCTGAAAAAATTTATCTGGAAGATCTGGCATCTTTGGTGGGATTAAACGAGCAATACTTTTCCCGTCAGTTCAAAAGTTTTTTCGGACAGGCACCAATGAAATATCTTATGACTTATCGTCTTAAAAAGGCTTGCAAAAAGCTTTCTCAGACCAATATGTCTGTGACGGACATCGCTTATGAATGTGGTTTCCTCAATCTCGGACATTTTATGACAGAATTTAAGAAAATGACAGGACAGACTCCAAAGGAATATCGAAAAAGGGTGTAAGGCCATCATGGACTTACACCCTTCATTCATTATCTTAAAGCAGAAACTAATGCTACAATTCGGTCAACATAAATTTCTTCTAAGTCTTCTAATTTTCCACTATCGCAAGCTTCGGCAAGCTTTGGATCAATCGGTAATTTTGCAAGTACAGGTAACTGGTACTGTGCACCGATTTCGTCGATGTGGCTTTCACCAAATACAGAAATCTTCTTGCCACAATCCGGACACTGTAAGTAGCTCATATTCTCAACAAGTCCTAAGATTGGTACATTCATCATCTTCGCCATATTCACTGCTTTTGCAACGATCATTCCAACTAATTCCTGTGGAGATGCCACGATGATGATTCCATCAAGTGGTAAGGACTGGAATACAGTAAGTGGAACATCACCAGTTCCTGGTGGCATATCGACAAACATATAATCTACATCCTGCCATAAGGTTTCACTCCAGAACTGCTTGATTACATTACCAAGCACTGGTCCTCTCCAGATTACAGGTGTTGTTTCGCTGTCTAATAAAAGGTTGATAGAAACTGCCTGAATACCTGTTTTTGTTCTTGCAGGAACAATTAACTGCTCTGGTGTGCCGTATAACTGACCTGTTAATCCAAATCCCTTTGGAATAGAAGGTCCTGTGATATCTGCATCTAATACACCTACATTAAAGCCGGCACGTCTTGTTCCAACTGCCATTAAGGAAGTGGTCATGGATTTACCAACGCCACCTTTACCAGATACGATACCGATTACTTTTTTTACTTTACTTTTTTCATGTAATTTGAATGTTAAGTCCTGTGGTTCTCTACGGGATGCACAATTAGATCCGCAAGAGCTACAGTCATTATTACAACTACTCATGTTGTTATATCCTCCAATAGTTATTATTTATCTAACTGAGCAAAAAGAGCGTTAACATTTACATCGATGTCACCGTTAAATACCGCAGATCCTGCTACGAAAACATTTGCCCCAAATCCAGCAATTTCCGCAATGTTATCAGGAGTAACGCCACCGTCAACCTGAATATCTACATCAAGACCGCGATCTGTAATCATCTTTCTTAATGCTGCAATTTTTTTATCACAATATGGAATATATTTCTGTCCGCCATATCCTGGATTCACTGTCATGATTAATACCATGTCAAGTTCGCCTAATACCCATTCGATTGCAGATAATGGAGTTCCCGGATTAAGCGCAACACCAGCTTTTGCACCAGCCTGTTTAATCTGCTGAATGACACGGTCTAAATGTGTGCATGCTTCTGCATGAACAGTAATCATATTAGCACCTGCATCAACAAAACGTTCAATATATTTATCCGGATTTACGATCATTAAATGTACATCAAAATACATGTCTGTAATCTTTCTTAAAGACTGCATGATTGGGAAACCAAAAGAAATATTTGGTACAAATGAACCATCCATAACATCGATGTGAAGCCACTGTGCTTTAGACTCTTCTACCTCTTTAATGTCGCGTCCAAGATTATTAAAATCTGCTGATAAAATTGATGGGGATAAAATATAATCCATAATAATTCTCTCCTTAACTATTCCTCTAATATAAATACTCTTAATTCTTATAATATTACAATACTATTTCAATTATAGCAAATACAGGATAAATATCAATTCTATTTTTACATATGCATATATGTATATAACACAAAGTGCTTTTTGCATATATGCAAAAAGAGGGACTCTGCTAGCAGAGTCCCTCAAAATGTTTATTAAAATCTAATTCGACTTTTAGATAAGATTACTGTTCGTTTTTCTTAACTAATGCTTCGTATTTAGCTTTAGCTGTAGCTTCAGCTTTTGCGAATAAGTCTTTAGCTCTTTCAGGGTTCTGACGAGCAAGTGCGTTGTAACGAACTTCACCCATTAAGAATTCCTGATAATCTTTTGTAGGAGCTTTAGAATCTAATGTGAACTGTTTTTCAGCTTCAGGGTTGAATCTGAATAAGTGCCAGTAACCTGTTTCAACAGCTTTCTTTTCTTCTGTCATAGCAATAGACATACCGCCCTTGATACCGTGGTTGATACATGGAGCGTAAGCGATTACTAAGGATGGTCCTGGATATGCTTCAGCTTCAGCGATAGCTTTAACACACTGCTGCATGTTAGCACCCATGGAGATCTGAGCAACGTAGATATAACCGTAGCTCATAGCGATAGCTGCAAGGTCTTTCTTCTTGATTTCTTTACCAGCTGCTGCGAACTGAGCGATAGCACCTGTGTTTGTAGATTTAGAAGCCTGACCACCTGTGTTGGAGTAAACTTCTGTATCGAATACGAATACGTTAACATCTTCGCCAGATGCTAATACGTGGTCTAAACCGCCGTAACCGATATCGTAAGCCCATCCGTCACCACCGAAGATCCACTGGGATTTCTTGGATAAGAATTCTTTGTTGTCTAAGATTTCAGCACAAGCGTCACATCCGCAAGCTTCCATAGCTGCAACCATCTTATCTGTAGCAACACCGTTTGTTAAACCAACATTGTATGTAGCTAAGTAATCAGCGATTGCTTCTTTAACTTCTGGATTTTCAGCTGTTTCGCCTAAAGCAACGATCTTTTCTTTGAGCTGATCTCTGATTGTCTTCTGGCCTAAGTACATACCTAAACCGAACTGAGCGTTATCTTCGAATAAGGAGTTACACCAAGCAGGACCCTGTCCTTTCTTGTTAACTGTGTATGGTGTAGCTGGAGAAGAACCAGCCCAGATAGATGTACATCCTGTTGCGTTAGCAACGTACATTCTTTCACCGAATAACTGTGTAACTAATTTAGCGTAAGGTGTTTCACCACAACCAGCACATGCTCCGGAGAATTCGAGTAATGGCTGTTTGAACTGGGAACCTTTAACGGAAGCTTCGCCAAATTTAGCAACTACGTCTTCTTTGATATCTAATGTCTGACCATATGTGTAGATATCCTGCTGAGCAAGCTGGCTGTCAAGTGGCTGCATTGTAAGAGCTTTGTTGCCTTTCTTGCCTGGACATACGTTTACACAAGATCCACAACCTGTACAGTCAAGTACTGTTGTTGTCATAACGAATTTATATCCTGCAACACCTGTTAATGGTAAGGAAGCTGTTCCTTCTGGAGCTGCTGCTAATTCTTCTTCTGTCATAGCGATTGGTCTGATACAAGCATGAGGACATACGTAAGAACAGAAGTTACACTGGATACAGTTGTCTGCGTTCCAAGCTGGTACGTCTACTGCAACACCACGTTTTTCGTAAGCTGCAGAACCCTGTGGCATATGACCATCAGCGTATGGTAATAATGCAGATACTGGTAATGTGTTAGCTGTCTGGCTGTTAACGTAGTTCTGGATGCTGTTAACGTAATCTACTAAGTCAGCTCTGTCGCCTGTTACATCTGTGAATAATGGTTCTGGCTGGCAGTTAGCCCATTCAGCAGGAACTGGAACTTCAACGATAGCTTTTGCACCAGCGTCGATAGCGTCGTGGTTCATCTTAACGATGTGATCACCTTTCTTGCTGTAGGATTTTGTAGCAGCGTCTTTCATGTACTGGATAGCATCTTCTTCAGGAATGATTCCGGAAAGTTTGAAGAATGCGGACTGAAGTACTGTATTGATACGGTTACCTAAACCGATTTCTTTACCAATCTTAACACCGTTGATTGTGTAGAATTTGATGTTGTGCTGAGCTAAGTAAGCTTTTACCTGTCCTGGTAATTTTTCATCTAATTCTTCTGGTGTCCAAGTTGTATTTAATAAGAATGTTCCGTTGTCTTTTAAGTCCTGAACCATGTTGTATTTGTATACGTATGGCTGGCAGTGACATGCAACGAAGTCAGCTTTATTGATTAAGTATGTGGATTTGATTGGGTCATCACCGAAACGTAAGTGAGACATTGTAACACCACCAGATTTTTTGGAGTCATAATCGAAGTATGCCTGAGCATATTTGTCTGTATGGTCACCAATAATCTTAACGGAGTTCTTGTTAGCACCTACAGTACCGTCAGCACCAAGACCCCAGAACTTACAAGCTACGATGCTTTCTGGAGCTGTTACAGGGATTTCTCCTCTTTCAAGGGAAAGGTTAGTAACATCATCAGTGATAGCTAATGTAAATTCTTTCTTTTCTGTGTTAGCAAATGTAGCGATGATATCAGCAGGAGTTGTATCTTTGGAACCCATACCGTAACGACCACCGTTAACTGGTACAGCGTCAAATTTTGTTCCTTTTAATGCTGCAACTACATCTAAGAATAATGGTTCACCTAAGGAACCTGGTTCTTTGGATCTGTCAAGTACGTTGATTACTTTAACAGTATCTGGAATAGCTTCAACTAATTTTTCAGCTACGAATGGTCTGTAAAGACGAACTTTAACAACACCAACTTTTTCGCCTTTAGCTACTAAGTAATCGATTGTTTCTTCGATTGTGTCACATACGGAACCCATAGCGATGATTACGGATTCAGCATCTTCTGGACCATAGTAGTTGAATAAGCTGTAGTTTGTGCCTAATTTAGCATTAACTTTGTCCATGTATTCTTCAACGATAGCTGGGAATGCATCGTAGTATGTGTTACATGCTTCACGAGCCTGGAAGAAGATGTCTGGGTTCTGAGCGGAACCACGAAGTACTGGACGTTCTGGGTTAAGACATTTTTTCTTGAATTCACGAACTTTGTCGTAATCAACCATGTCTGCTAAATCATCATAATCCCAAGCTTCGATCTTCTGGTATTCGTGAGATGTACGGAAACCATCGAAGAAGTGAAGTACTGGAACGGATCCTTTGATTGTGGAAAGGTGAGCAACTGCACCTAAGTCCATAACTTCCTGTACGTTAGAGCTACATAACATAGCGAAACCTGTCTGACGACAAGCGTAAACGTCGGAGTGATCACCAAAGATATTTAATGCGTGAGATGCTAATGCACGAGCAGAAACATCGATTACACATGGTAATAATTCACCAGCGATTTTGTACATGTTAGGAATCATAAGTAATAATCCCTGAGATGCTGTATATGTTGTTGTTAAAGCACCTGAAGATAAAGAACCATGTACTGCACCAGCTGCACCACCTTCGGATTCCATTTCTACTAATTTAACTGTGTTACCAAAGATGTTTTTTCTACCCTGTGTAGCCCACTGGTCTGTAGATTCAGCCATTGGAGAGGATGGTGTGATTGGGAAGATAGCTGCACATTCTGTGAATGCGTATGATACGTGAGCGGCAGCTGTGTTACCATCCATAGTTTTCATTTTTCTTGCCATTTTATTTGTCCCTCCTAAATAATTTTGGCGTAAAAGGTTGTTAAACCTTTCACATATTTCTGACCAATGAAAAAGTCAGAAATAGTAACAATCTGCAAAATTGCATAGTTGCGCAGATTGCCCTCATATAACAGATAATCATATTTTACAACATTTTGCCAATGATGAAAAGTAGATTATCCTATTTTTTAATTATTTTTTTAGATACGTTGTTAAAAAATCATTCAATATTACACTTCATAAGTGAATCAATTACAAAAATTTACGAATTATTTTTGTGACTTTACATGTTCTTCATACGTTTTTGTAAAGACATGTTCCTTGCTTCCTTTTTCTTTTGTATGGTTGTTGTTTTTTTTTT